>NZ_JBGUWC010000031.1:0-1628 GCF_045220775.1 Methanobrevibacter sp. | reverse complement strand
CAAAAAACCGTCCAACTTTTGGCGTTTAGCCTTTCCAAGAGCACTTGAAAAACGTAAAACCAGATTATTTCTCCTTACCTTTTCTTTCATATCTTGTGGTTCTGCAAAGCTGTTTGTACCCACCACCTTTACTGCAGGGCAAAGGCGCAACATTCCCATAAAAGGCTCGAAAGCCTCGTCGTCAATCTCAATCATAATTTGTTTCATTCTTGCTTCACGTTAGTGAAACAGAATGGGCCCACCTGTCTCAGGAAATATATTATTATTTATAGTTGCAAATGCGGATGCAAAAGTAAAGTGTTCTACGAAAAATAGAAAATAAAAAATCCATCATTTCATAGCGAATATGAAATAATGGATAATGCTATTAAGCGCTATAAAACGCTATCAAATGCTATTAAATGCCAGCGAGTCAAAACTTTTCCTTTACATAAGCTTTTATCTCCTCATAAGCAGTATCGTTTTCATAAGGATTATTATTCAGATTCATATAGCTATTATAGGTCGAAACAGCTATCAGATGTTCTTTACCAAACTCCCTCACAAACGCCTCGTAAGTGGGTTTCTTGATAACATTCAGCTCATACAGTGCTCTTATCGCTCTCATCATGTCAACCGGATACATATATTGGTCGGTCTCGTTATGAAGCCAGGCTTTTATCTCCTGTCGTTTCGCTCTTAGCAGATAATCATCGAAATTAGCTGATTTTCTGTGCTTATTAGGGTTTTTACCCAGAGCTTCAAAATGCTCTTCAATTAACTCAAAACCGAAAGCATTCATTGGGTTAAACATGCGGCTTTCCATACCATTCAAATAAGTATGTATGATGTCCTTCTCCCAAGCTATTGACTTATTGCAAGCTACAAGCTTTACGGCAATATTGGAATCATTAAGCGCCCAGTTAAGCGATTGTGTAACCATATCAGCTATCAGATTTATATCACTAAACCCGCTATGGTGGCATCCTATAACTATGTATGGCTGGTACTGGTTGCGGCTCAGATTAATGGCTACACTTGCATACACAAAGTTACCATCCTCATACTTACCAACATCAATCACAGCCAGACCACCCTGAGGCATGATGGCGTAATGGCGGTAATAGATTTTACCATTTCTTGGGTTGATAAAACTAAGCTCCTTGCGTTTACGGAAATCGTTGATAATCACAGATTTTAGGACATCGGTACCATCAACGGGCACGACATTCCCGAAGAGATCAGGCGTGCTTTGAACATACCTGATGAAAAAGACTTTGTACTTCATATTTGGTAATGGTTTGTTAGTATGATACAAATTTAATTTTCATATCGGAGCGCAAAGATAGTGCTTTTCCTCAAGATTACAAAGGCTTTATCACAAAATTGTGTTCGCGTTACACTTTTATCCAAAAAAGTTTGGTTATATGGATAATTAGTTTTATCTTTGCAACCTATAAATACATTTATATATAATTAAGGTTTATGGTTGATTAATTTAGTTTTTTAAGTTATGTATCAGATTAGGCCAATTAATGCTGTGATAGCACGGAGGCCGGTTAGAAAAAGGAATTATAAATAGAGGGCAAGCAGTGATGCTCGCCCTTTATTTTTGTTCCATTTGCTTTGCCATTTCCAGATTTCTACTC
>NZ_JBGUWC010000030.1:0-16898 GCF_045220775.1 Methanobrevibacter sp. | reverse complement strand
CTCAATGCATGCATAACATATGAGGGAACCGATTCCTCCTCCCAGAAGCATTCCGCAGTATATTCCAAACTCGCCCATGTGGAATGTGAATCCGAGGAGGTATGCAAAGATCAACACTAAAATGAATTCTCTTAATGCTGTCAAGATGAAGGATATTGTTCCTTTGCCGACGCCTTGGAAAACGTTACCTGCACTGGCCCCAAACGGAACATACAATATGAATAGGCACATCAATTGTATGAAACTGGCTATCAGCGGTGCCAACTCTGCACTGTTTTCCGAATAGGAAAATATGAATACTATCTGATTTGCGAACACGTTCAATAGGATACATGCTATTATCGAAGCTATTAACGCTACCTTAACGGCATATCTTGCGGTTACCCTTAGGTTTTCATATTTCCTTGCTCCATAAGCCACTCCCGCAACTGATATTGCAGCGGTTCCAACACCTATTGCCGGAAGCATTCCAATGTTTATTATTCTCCATCCTGCGGTATAGACAGCCACCGCTACCGGTCCTGATACGAGTGTAAGCATGTAATTTATGAATATTGTCAAAACTGATAGGACTAACTGTTCCAAACTTGCCGGGATACCGACAACCAGAATGTCCTTGTACATTTTGAGGTCATTATTGAAATCATTGAAATCATATGAGAGGTATGTGTCCTTTTTGACAAATATCCAGTAGAACATGAGCATGAGACTTATAAACGGTCCTAATGCTGTTGCCCATGCAGCTCCCTTTATTCCCAAATTCAATACATAAATGAAAATCGGATCTAAAATCATGTTGATTATTGCAGCTAAAGCTATTGGTACAGTTGCCCTTTTGATGTCTCCTTCCGCTCTGAATGCTCCACCTACGATTGGTGGCATCAATATTGCAAATGTCCAAATGAATATGATGAATCCATAGTCCATTGCATAATCTATGACGCTGCTTGCCCCCATCATTACAAGCAAAGGTTTCATGAATGTTAAAAATATTATTGAAACGGCAATTGAGAATATCAGGCTTAAGATTAAGTTGTGTATTGCCGCATTGTTTGCAGATGACTTATCTTCCGCTCCGATATATCTTGAGATTAATGAGTTACCACCAGCTCCCAGCCCGTTTCCAAATCCTACGAGAATCATGAATAATGGTGTAATGTATCCGAGTGCGGCCAGTGGCTCTGCGCCAAGTCCTGACACCCAAATACTGTCAATGATATTGTTTATGAATATCAGAAACATACTGGCTATAATCGGCAGGGATAATTTGTTTATAGCTTTTTTAGGATCTCCTGTAATCATTTCAACGTTTTCATTCTTTTCCATAATCTACCTCTCTTGCATATGCAACTATACTCTTGTATATGCAAGTGTTGATATATAAAGGCAATGTTTTTAAAAAAAATTTCTAAAAAAAAGAAAAATAGAAGGGGGTTATTGTAAGTTGCCCTCTTCATCAACCATATCATTTGAGGAATAAGCTTCCCTTATATAATCCGCTGACATTCCATCATTTTGACCGCCACGGATTATTCCGTTGTCGTCATAATAGAAATTATATTGGCTGTCATAATGTAGATTTTGAGAAGTGGATGAATTTCCATTATACAGTGAAGTACCTGCACTTGAATTGCTCACGATAGGTTCGCTTGTATCAGATTCTTCTGAACTTGAATCAGTGGCCGGCTGGTAGTAACCTTCTTCGATAGTTATTGTTTGTGAAGCATTACATGCATTGAATCTTGTTGTTCCGTTATATAAAACATAGACAACATATGTTCCCGGCATTTCGTTATTTAAAGCAAGTCCTCCTTTACCCTCATTGTCTGTGACAATTGAATAGGTTTGGTTTTCACCATTTTCTTCAAATAGTATTGTAATGTTTTCACCAATAATCGCATTGTTATCAGCATCTTTTAGTTGAAATTCAACTGTTTTCCCACTTTTTAAAGTGTCTCCACTTAAAAAAGTAATTTCCGTATTTATTTTTCCATTTTGGCTGTTATCTTGTAGTGTTGTGAATGCAAAAAGTCCCACAATCACAGCTAGAATAATAAGTATTGCAATAATTATTAAATTTCTAGTGTTCATACACTTCACCATATAAAATTTTTAATTTTAATATAATTTAAATATTTTTAAAAACATATTCTAAATTAATAGGAGACTCAATTATGAAAGTTTTAGTTGTTGGTACTGGTGCTCGTGAACATGCAATTGCTGATGCACTTAAAGATGATGTGGAATTATACTGTTATATGAGTAAAATTAACCCTGGAATGAGTAAAATCGCTGAATTTAAGCAAGGCGATGAAGGGGAAGTTGAAAAAGTAGCAGAATATGCTGTAGAAAATGAAATTGACATTGCATTTATTGGTCCTGAAGCTCCGCTTGGAAAAGGAATAGTTGATGAACTTCAAAAAAACGGAATTAAATGTGTTGGACCAACCCAAAGTGCAGCTCGTATTGAAACTGACAAATCATTCATGAGAAAGCTCTTTGAAGATTACGAAATCGAAGGATCTCTAGTCTACAAAGTATTTGACAACTCTGAAGATGTTTCTAACTTCCTGGATGAATTTGACCGAGATGTTGTAATAAAACCTGTCGGGTTGACTGGTGGTAAAGGAGTTAAAATCGTAGGTGACCACTTAAAAGACAATGAGGAAGCAAAAGAATACTCATGTGAAGTCATAGACAATGTAATGGGTGGATTTGCTCAGGTAATCATTGAGGAAAGATTAATTGGTGAAGAATTCACCATCCAGGCATTCTGTGATGGCGAACACTTGGCTCCAATGCCTGCAGCACAGGACCATCCTCACGCATTTGAAGGCGATATCGGTGCAATAACCGGAGGTATGGGATCATACTCTGATGTAGGTGGACTACTGCCGTTCCTAACACAGGAAGATTATGATAAAGCTGTTGAAATCATGCAAGCTACCTTAAAAGCTATTGCAGAGGAAGCAGAACCTTACAAAGGTATATTATACGGTCAATTTATGTTAACTGCTGATGGACCAAGACTCATAGAATACAATGCAAGATTCGGAGATCCTGAAGCTATGAACGTACTGCCTTTACTTAAAACTCCATTTGTTGATATCTGCCAAGCTATTGTTGATGGTACCTTGGATAAAGCGGAATTTGAAGACAAGGCCAGCGTATGCAAATACATTGTGCCTGACGGATATCCGGAAACCGAACATGCCGGCGAAGTGATTGAAGTGGAAGAGGAAGCTATTGAAGAGTTAGGCGCAAAGGTCTTCTATGCAGCTGTAAGCCAAGAGGAAGATGGCATTCACTTGTCAGGCTCAAGAGCATTAGGTATTGTAGCCAGTGGCGAATCAATTGAAGAAGCTGAAAAAATAGCTGAAAAGGCTTGTGAATTTGTTAAAGGTAATGTTTACCACAGAAGAGATGTCGGTACAACTGAACTTGTAAACAAACGTATTGAACATATGAAAGAAATTTTAAACTAAATTTCTTTTTTTTCTTTTTTTATTTGTTCCTGCTCGTCCCCTGTGATATCTACAATTAGGGATATTAAATTTAGAATGGAATTATAGAAACATTTAATATATATTTTAAACAAATATTTTTTTTTATTAGTATTATAAGGGGAATTTTAGATGGATAGTTTATTATCTGTTAGTGATATTAAAGAGGATGTTAAATACATTCTGGATTTAGCTAGTAAAATTAAAGCGGGTGAAATGGAAGAGAAACCTCTCGAAGGCAAAACATTGGCAATGATATTTCAAAAGTCATCTACAAGAACCAGACTTTCTTTTGATGTTGGAATGTATCAGTTAGGCGGAAGGGCAATATTTTTATCTTCCAATGATTTGCAGATGGGTAGAGGGGAACCGATTAGCGATACTGCAAAGGTATTAAGCCGTTTTGTTGATGGAATAATGATCCGTGCAATTAAACACAGTGATGTTGAAGAACTAGCTGAACATTCTGATGTCCCAGTCATCAGCGGATTGACTGATTTGGAACACCCTTGCCAAGCATTGGCCGACATGCTAACCATTAAGGAACATTTAGGTGGTTGGGAAGGAAAAAAGATCTGCTTTGTCGGCGATGGAAACAATGTCTGTAATTCCCTTTTATTGATTGCTCCTCTTTTAGGAATGGATGCATCTGTGGCTTGTCCTAAAGGATATGAGCCTAATGAAGCTATTTTAAAGACCGCTCGTGAATACGCAGAAGAAAACAATACTGAAATCACAATCACTGACGATATTGGCGTGGCACTGGAAAATGTCGATATCGTATACACAGACGTATGGGTAAGTATGGGTGATGAAGCTGAAGCGGCTCAAAGGGAGATTGATTTCGCACCATTCCAAGTAAATTCAGATTTGATGAGTTTGGCTAATGATGGAGCCATTTTCATGCACTGTTTGCCTGCAATCAGAGGTCAGGAAGTAACTGCTGATGTAATCGATGGACCTCAATCTGTAATTTATGATGAAGCGGAAAACAGAATGCATGCCCAAAAGGCTGTTTTATATTATTATATGAAAGACTGATTAGAATCCGCTGGTTAATGCTGAAATAATAAATATTATTATTAATCCTAAACAGCAGCATCCTACCCAGCCTGCGCTATCATCAGCTGAAGTAGTTGTGGTGGTGCTTTTCTGATTGTAATCCTGATTTTGACGTGGTCTTTCAACAACTTCCACTTTTTTAGGTTCTTCTTTTAGTTTTTTACCGCAATTTTTACAATATACAGCTTCGTCTAGGTTATTTTCTCCACAATGTCTACAGTACACTAAAAACCCACCTTATAATTATTTTTAAAAAGATTATTAGACCTACACCACCAATAAAACCGGTAATGAATCTTAATGCATTTGTACTTTCTCTTGGTCCGAAGTATTGCGTTAAACCATCTATGGCCACCGGTATCATCAGAATCATTGAAATGAATAACATATTCAAATCGTAGCTATGCTTGTAAAAATGATTTACAATTAAATAAACTACTAAACCGGTATAGAAACCTGTGCATCTGGCACAAACAGGAAACTGATGGCCTTTGATAAAGAAACTTCTCTCTGGAATTCGATGGCAGATATATTTGGTCAGGTCCATTTAAATCAACACAATTTGCTAACATTAATTTGATTTCAATAATTATATATATTTTTGTATACATAAGTAAATGCATAATAAATAAAAAGGTTTTGAAAATGAGAGGCGGAGAAGCAATAATTGAATCCCTCAAAAATATGGGGGTCAAGACAATATTTGGTTATCCTGGAGGACAGACCATACCCTTCTATGATATGCTATATGATACAGACATGAATCATATACTAGTAAGACACGAACAATGCGCAGCTCATGCAGCTGACGGTTATGCGAGAGCTTCAGGCAAAGTGGGAGTGTGTGTGGCAACTTCAGGTCCAGGTGCAACTAATCTTGTAACCGGTATTGCTACTGCATATATGGATTCTTCTCCAATTGTAGCTATTACAGGACAGGTTCCTACTCATTTAATTGGAAATGATGCTTTTCAGGAAGCGGATATCATTGGTATAACCATGCCTATCGTCAAGCATAGTTATCAGCCGAAAGATCCGGATTCAATTCCTTCAATGATTAAATCTAGTTTTGAAATTGCAGCTAGCGGAAGGCCGGGTCCAATATTAATTGATGTTCCTAAAGAAGTTCAGGAAGGGGAACTCACTAAATTTGATGATTCCTTAATTGAAACTCCTGGCTATAACCCAACCACTAAAGGTAACATTAGACAGATTAGGAAAGCTCGTGATTTAATAAAGCAAGCTAAAAGACCTATAATATTGGCTGGAGCAGGTGTTATCATATCCAATGCATGCTGTGAATTGAAAAAGCTTGCAAATACAATTAACGCTCCTGTAATGACTTCACTTTTAGGTAAGGGAGCTATTGACGAGACTGATGATTTGGCATTAGGAATGCTTGGTATGCATGGAAGAAAAGTTTCAAATGATTCAGTAAATGAATCCGACTTGTTAATAGCAATTGGTATAAGATTTTCAGACAGAACTACCGGAAGATTGGATAGTTTTGTACCAGATACAAAAATAATTCACATTGATATTGATCCTGCTGAAATTGGCAAGAACGTGCCTGTTGACTTGCCGATTGTGGGAGATGCTCGAAATGTATTAACATCATTGAATAAGGCTTTGGAAGATTATAAGGCATCTGATGATGTCAATAAATGGACAGATATGATTAAACTAAGAAAAAAAGATTTGCTTCCAAGAGTAACTTATGATGATGTTCCATTAAAACCTCAAAGTGTAATTAAGGAGATTGCAGAAGTTCTGACTCCGGAGTCCATCTTGACAACAGATGTTGGTCAAAATCAGATGTGGGCGGCACATTTCTATGACACTCAAAAACCGCGAAAATTTATCTCATCAGGCGGTTTGGGAACTATGGGATTCGGATTCCCATCAGCTATTGGTGCTAAAGTGGCTTGTCCGGATGATCCTGTAGTATCATTAAGCGGTGACGGCGGATTTTTAATGGTATGCCAAGAGTTGGCAACAGTTCGTGAGTATGATATCCCTGTTATTGCAGTCGTTTTGGAAAACAGAACTTTAGGTATGGTATACCAATGGCAAAGCCTATTGTATAATGAAAGGCATTCCCAGACTTTACTCGGAAACAGTCCTGACTTTGTTAAACTGGCTGAAAGTTTTGGTGTTGATGCAGTTAAAATTACAAAACCTGGTGAAACTAAAGAAGCTTTAAGCAAAGCAATTAAAGATAATGAACCAATTTTATTGAATGTCGTAATTGATTCTGAAGAAGCATTGCCTATGCTTCCTCCTGGAGCGGGAATTAATGAGATGATTGGTGAGTATAAACTTGAAAAGGATGTGATTTAAATGGATTTAGAATACCATATTATTTCCACATTAGTTGAAGATAAACCAGGGGTTTTACAAAGAGTAGCGGGATTGTTCAATAGAAGGGGATTCAATATTGACAGCATTACTGTTGGAAACTCAGAAGTTGAAGGTCTATCTCGTATGGTTATCTCAGTACATGCAGACAAGAAAGGTTTAGAGCAAGTCATAAAGCAACTAAATAAATTAGTTGATGTTATCAAGATTAAAGATATTACTAAAACAGCTGTTAAAAGGGAGTTGTGCCTTGTCAAGGTAAATGTCCCTAATGAAAAAGCAAGAGCTGAAATAATGCAATATACTAATATTTTCAGAGCAAAGGTTCTAGATGTTACAGAAGAAACATTGGTAATTGAGCTTACTGGAGATAAGAAAAAGATTAATGCATTCATATCTTTAGTAGAAAATTATGGAATTAAAAGAATAGCCCGTACTGGCCTTACAGCAATGGCAAGGGGAGTTTAAAATGACTATATTAGAAAATGTTTTAGAAGATAATAAGAAATTTGTAGAAAACTTTGAAGGCGAAAAAATGTCTCACCATGCACAGAAAAAATTAGCTATTTTAACTTGTATGGACTGCAGATTAATCGATTTCTTTGAACCAGCTTTAGGTCTTGAAAGAGGAGATGCAAAAATTGTCAGAAATGCAGGAAACTCCATCGTTGGAGAAGATGCTATCAGATCAATTGGTGCTGCTCTTTACAATTTAGGCTGTGAAGAAGTATTGGTTGTAGGTCACACTGAATGTGGTATGGCCGGTGCCGATGCAGAAGCTTTAAAAGAAAAAATGCTCGCTCGTGGCATTGCTGAAGAAGACATTGCCAAATATGATTTGGCCGAATGGATTGGTGGATTTGAAGATGAAGAAGAAAACGTTAAAAACGTTGTTGAAAAAATCAAAAATCACCCATTGATTCCAGACGTACCGGTACACGGTCTCATCATTGATATCGTAACTGGTGAATTGAAAGTTTTAGTAGATGGTTACTAATCATCTATTTTCTATTTTTTTTAAAAAGTTACTTTTATTAATATTGAAATTAATAATACTATAATGATATTTTAAATATCTAGTTTAATTTTATTAAATAATTAAAAAATCAAAGAGATGATTTTAAATGAAAATGTATTACGATGCAGATGTAAATACAGACGCTCTTGAAGGAAAAACCATTGCTGTAATCGGTTATGGTTCCCAAGGTAGAGCACAATCTAGAAATATGGCTGACAGTGGAGCTAATGTTATTGTCGGATTAAGAGAAAATGGTAGCTCTTGGAATTTAGCAAAAGAAGATGGAATGACTGTAAAAACCATTGAAGATGCTTCAAAAGAAGCTGACATTATTCACATCTTGCTTCCTGATGAAATCCAAGAAAAAGTTTACAACGAACAAATCGCACAATATGTTGAAGCTGGAAACACTATTTCATTCTCTCACGGTTACAACATCCACTTTGGATTAATCAAACCTGATGAAACCGTAAACGTTGTAATGTTTGCACCAAAAGGACCAGGTTCCATGGTAAGAAGAACTTACGAAGAAGGATTCGGTATTCCTGGTTTAGTTGCAGTAGAGCAAGATGCAACCGGCGATGCAATGCAAATTGCATTAGGCATGGCAAAAGCTTGCGGATTAACCAAAGCAGGTGTTTTAGAAACCACTTTCCAAGAAGAAACCGAAACTGACTTATTCGGTGAACAAACCGTATTATGTGGTGGTATTACCGAATTGATCAATGCAGGATTCACCACTTTGGTAGAAGCCGGTTACCAACCTGAAATCGCTTACTTTGAAACTTGCCACGAAGTAAAACTCATCGTAGACTTAATCTATGAAAAAGGTTTTGCCGGAATGTGGAAGGATGTAAGTAACACTGCAGAATATGGTGGTTTAACTAGAGGTAATAGAATCATTACCCAAGAAGCTAAAGACGGTATGAAAGCGGTCTTAAAAGAAATCCAAGATGGAACTTTCAAAAAACAATGGGCTGAAGAAAACGCTACTGACGGCGCTAACTTAAAAGAAATGAGAGCTGCTGAAGGTCAAAAAGATATTGAAATTGTTGGTGAAAGATTAAGAAAAGCTTGTGGATTACAAAAAGACGATTAAGTCTTTTTAATCCTTTTACTATTTTTTTTATATAATAATTTTTTTTTAATGTGTGGTAATCATGGTATTTATTGGTATGGACCATGGAACTACTGGAATCTCTTTTTGCATAATGTCTGATGACGGAGATATTATCGATATTTTTAAAATAGGAAGGGAAGAAAGTAAAAAAGGTTTAGTTTCCGCTAGTGAGGAACTGACCAAACGTATTGATTTAGATTCTGTGAAGTTAATGGCCATTACTTATGCAATGGGTGATGGCATAAATAGAATTTTGCCTACTGAAAATGTCAAGGACAGGGGAATTTTATCCATTAACGGTGCAGGCAAGGTAACTGGTGGTGGAACATCAGTATTTTCAGAGTTACAGGAATTAAATATTCCGTCCGTAATGATTCCTGGTCTTCACAAGGATTCCACTTCTTTGGATAGATTGTTTAGAGCCGCTTACTCACACCAGGCAAGTCCGGAAAAGGTAAGCATTTCCTATAATGCAATTAAGGAAACCGGCTGGAACAATTTCATTGTTGCAGATATCTCTTCAAACAGTGTGGATATTCTAATTGAGGATGGAAAAATTAAGGGAGCTATCGACGCATGTCTGGGCGCTATGGGTATTGTCCACGGACCTATCGATTTGGAAATGATTAGGGATATTGATGAAAACAATGCATCTGCAAACGATTGTTTTTCTCATGCTGGAGCAATTAAAATTGCCGGAATCGATGGTAAAGTTGCAAATATGAAAGATCAACTTTTGGAAAACTATAAAAATGGCGATGAAGATGCCAAATTGGCAATTGATACATTAATCATGACTGTAGCTATGGAAATTGCAGGTTTGGATATTGCTTGCAATAATGATATTGAAGGCATTGTTTTGACAGGTTCTGTAGGAAGTGCAACCGAACCTTTTAACTTTGAAGATGAAATTAACAATTACTTCAAAAATAAGTATCAATTAAAAGTTATTTCAAAAGAATCAGGTGCAATTGGTGCTGCACAAATAGCAATGGATGTTTTTAATGGTGAAAAAGAGATTTTAGGAATAGAAGTAGATTTCTAAAATTTCCTAATCTTCTTTTAAACTAATAAATATGATATTTCCGCCTTTAATGGTTTCAAGGCCGTTTTCATTTTCAAGGACAAGATTTAAATAATTATCTATAGCAATTACTTTTCCTTCACTTTGATAGTTGCCTCTTAAATCTACGCTTACATATTTATTTTTAAATTGAGAAAAAAGTTTATTTACATTATCTTTATCGTTACTCATTTTTTCAAATCCTTGGTCATAATTCTATTTTTATTTTTTGATGTTTCAACTTTAAATACTTTAATGTTGATAATATATATTATGGCAATTAATCAATTAGAAGAAAATTTAGAAGCAATTACAAGAACAATTGAACAGTTAAAAAGAGACGGATGCACAGATGAAAAGATTTTAAATGAACTTAGAGAAGAAAGAGATAAAATACTTAAAGATTTAAATTTATAAGTATTTTATTTTAACCATTCTTTTAATGAACTCATATCGCTTGTCAAATCTATTTTTAAGGGAGTTACAGTAGTTTTATGCTCCTTACGTAATTCATATCCATCACTACCCGGTTCATCAAAATCGTATGGTTCTCCACCAATCCAGTAGTATGGTTTTCCACGGGGATCCAGACGTTCATGAATTATTGGTGTATACATTCTTTTTCCTAATGTAACTACTTCAAATTCTTCATTAATCGGATTTTCAGGAATATTCACGTTTAACAAATCAATTCCTTCAGGTAAACCTTTTTTTAAAACAATTTTGGCTATTTTATTTAGCATTTTTGTAGCGAAATTGAAGTCTATTTCGACTTCACCGTTTTCAAATTTAATATCGTCTCGTATTACTTCCTGTGAAATTGCTATTGTTGGAATTCCAAAACTTGCCGCTTCAATAGCAGCTCCTAAAGTTCCTGAAGTTGTTAATTCTGCTTTTCCTAAATTATAGCCTGTATTTATTCCAGAAATCATGATATCGGGATGTTCGGATAATATCTCAAATAATCCGATAGTTACTGCATCGGTAGGGGTTCCGCTTACACCATATCCCAAACTTCCGTCTTTTAAAGTGTATTCATTTACTCTTAATGGTTCATAAAGTGTTAATGCATGTCCAATACCGCTTTGTTGTGTTTCAGGTGCCACTACATAAGTATCACATAATTTATCTACTGCTTTTTTTGCAGCAAGGATTCCTGAAGCGGTTATTCCATCATCATTACTTATTAATGCTTTCATATATTTATTAAGGTATAACCTTGTTAAAATATTTTTAGATTTCTAGCAAATTATGATAAACTTTAATAACAATTTAATGTATAAAATATATTAGTAATTTTTTTTTAAAAACACATGCGGGTGGAAATTTGGAAAAACCACAACTTATTAATTTCATAGCTAAGGTAATGGAGGACTCTGGTTTCAAGGTTTATAAGAATTTTAAAACCTCTCAGAAAGTCATAGATATATATGCCATATTGCCAACAACACTTGGGGATTTTGGTGTTGTTGTAGCATGTAAAAACTATGATAAAGACTTTGAAATTGGGGTGGATGTTTTAAAAGAGATGGAAGAAGTTGGAGAAAGTTTAAAGGCATCCAAGGTCACAATTGTTTCTTCTTCTTATTTTTCAAGTCAGGCAACCAATTATGCACTTCGTAAAAACATTAAATTGGTAGATCGGGATAATTTGCTGGAACTTGCTAAAAAATACCAAGATAGAACTTCTCAAACTACTTTGGATAACACTTCCTATGATGGCGGAGCAGCAGCTTATATTGATGAGGAATATCCTGAATATAGTTATGATGCTTCAGATATGGAATATCTGATGCAGAGACGTGAACAAAATCCTGTTGTTTATAAAAATACTCTTTATAGGCAAGATGATGGAGGAGTTCACCATGGTGGATTTTCTTCTCTATTGAATAGGGGGGCTCACGCTCCGAGGGATAGTAGTTTTGGTTATACTACCTTATATAACTATAATCAAAGAAGCCTTCAGAATTCACGGTTCTTCCAATTAATTCAAAATCCAATTATAATGATTATTGTTGTTGTAGTTGTTGCTTATCTTCTTTCATTTATCTGCGGAAGGCTGTTAAGACTTGATGCTGGTATCACCGGATTAATCGAAATGCTTGCAGCATTGATTTTATCTTATGGTTTATCATTATATGCTGAAAGAAATGGTGATTTCATCGTAAGAGGAACATTCATATTCTTTATTTCATTAGTAATATTAATTATATTAATTTTTATTTAATTTAATATAATTAAAATTCATTATTATTAAAATCAAACCTAAAAGATATAAAAACCAAATCATTATGTCTGTTGGTCCGGTTTCTATCCAAATTAATGTGTGTGTTAATATTATGGAGTAAATCCCTACTCCTATTCCTTCTTTTATTTTATGTACTAACTGTAAAAATGTTCCCATAAATAACATTTGAATTGTAAGTCCGATTAATCCGAAATCAAGATATACAGGACCAAACAATGTGGATGTTAAGCATACGTCATAATGAAGTACATATTGGCCGATAAATGTTCTTGGACTTCCTGATGAAAAAATCATGCTTAATATATGTCCGTGTGTGCTTCCGCCTAAAGGTATTATTTTTTCAAATACTTCTAAAGTGAATGCAGCTCTGTAAAAAACAAGTTCTAATGGGTTTAATGTCCAATGTTGGTTCGCAATTGATTGTGATGCAATGTATCCGACTGCTAACATTCCAACAGCAATTATGGCTATAAAGATTATGCCTAATTTTCTTGATATTTTTTTAAGGTAATAAAGGGTAATAAAAGAGCTTCCTAAAATTCCAAGAACTGAAGTTCTATATCCATTTAAACCGAAAATCAATGCTCCGAGAATTACCAGTAGCAGATATTTCTTACTGTAATACTTTGCAAGCAGGATATTTATCATTATTAAAAATAGTGGATAGGCTACTCTCCAGATATTGGTTGTGGCATTTGATTTCAATACGCTATTGAATAGGGGAATTCCTCCAAGCAATACCATGTTGAGGGTTTGCAGAATCAATGCGATTATGACAAGTGCCAGTATGAGTTTTTCGGATAAAAAATCCAGACTTTTAGTTTTTTCTACATTAATTTTGTATTTGATACATACTGCACCGACTGCAAAAATGATACATGCAAATATGACGGTCAATATTACTTCCGGTTTCAACGGGTCTTCAAATCTGTAATTGAATGAGCCTATATATCCCATTGCTAAAAATATGAGTATTGCAACTACAACTAACAATGGTTGGAAAAAATCAATTTTTTCAAATTTCATTTTCTATCCTCCAAGCTCTTTTGCAGATATGGCCAGATTTCCTCCAAAATCAGGCATTGCAGCTACATGGGTGTGAACATAACTTGCAAGAGTATTTCTCTCAATAAATCCATCTTGGTTATTGTATGATCCTTTTCCTCTCAATATATTGAATGCCAGCTTGTGCTGAATGTTACTTGAATCAACCAATACTTTGGAGTAATGGAATTCGTGACCGTGGAATTTTTCTCCTTTTTTGGATATGATATTGTCTTCGGTAACTTCGGCAATTGTATACTTTAGCGCTTGCACCCTGTCTGTTAAAATTGCTTTGTAAGGATATACATTAACAACTTTATCTTCATGGATGGAATTCATAAGATACATTAAACCACCACATTCAGCAAAGATAGGCCTATCTTCCAAGTGGAAAGTATTAATTTCTTGAAGCATTTTTTCATTTGCGCTAAGTTCCTTGGAAAAGAGTTCAGGATATCCTCCACCGATATACAATCCATCTACATCAGGCAACCCTTCATCGTTTAAAGGTGAGAAATATTCAATTTTAGCATTATTTGCCTCTAAAGATTCTATATTTTCCTTATAATAAAAATTAAATATTTCATCGTATGCAACTCCAATTTTAACCTTTTGTTTGTTCAATTTATTCCAAATCGGAACAATATCTGATGTAATTTTTGGAGCTTCGCCAGCAATTTCCACCAGTCTGTCTAAATCAATTGAATTTTTTATTACTTCAGACCAGATATCAATATATTTAAGTGAATTCTCTTTTTCACGAGCAGGAACAAGACCTAAATGTCTTTCTTCTATTGATATTGCATCATCACGTACAATACCGCCAATTACCTCGGTTTTGGTAATCTCTTCAATTGACCTTTTTGTTTTTTCGTAGTGAGCCTTATTTTTAACTTTATTCAAAATAACTCCGGCAATATTTATTTCGGGATCAAGAGCCTTAAAGCCCAAAACCAAAGCCGCCGCACTTTTAACCAAACTTCTGGAGTTTATGATTAAAATCACCGGTGCCTTTAAGGATTTGGCTATTGAAGCTGTACTTCCTATGTCATTGACAGAATCAATTCCTTCATAAAGGCCACGAACGCCTTCAATCACGGCTATATCTTTTCCCACCATAGCCTTTAGATAGGAATCCCTTACTTGGCCGGATTCCATAAAAAACGAATCCAGGTTTCTGGATACATTTTCGGTAGCTAATGTATGGTAGGATGGATCGATATAATCTGGCCCAACTTTAAAAGGTTGGACATTGTATTTTTCGCTTAAAGCCTTCATTATTCCGGTAGATATTGTTGTTTTTCCAACTGCACTACCTGTCCCTGCTAAAATAATTCTCATAATTAGTAATTTGCATCTTTATTATATAACAATTTTTTGTATAAATCATTTTATATAATATTAAAAATAAAATTTAAACCATAATATATGGTGATTAAATGAGAATTTTACTAATCCATTCTGATTATTTAAATTATACTGTAAAGAATAAAACACCTGTTGCTGAAGAAATTGAGGATGCTAAAATGCAAGGAGCATTCGACGATTCTTTAGTGGTATTTACAAGTGTTGAAAAAGAAGATGAAGATAATCCAGAAGGTATTGTTAAAAATTTAGTCAGTGAAGTTATAAAAACCAATGAACAAGTTAAAGCTGAAAATATTGTATTATATCCATATGCTCACTTATCTTCTTCATTAGGTTCTCCAAAAGTTGCTATTAAAATTTTAAAAGATACTGAGGAAGCTTTGCTTGCTGAAAATTTAAATGTTAAAAGAGTACCTTTCGGATGGTATAAGGCATTTGAGATTTCCTGTAAAGGTCACCCATTAAGCGAACTTTCAAGAACTATTACTGCAGACACTGAAGAAGAAAAAGTTGAAAGAAAACCATCTAAATGGCAAATCCTTGAAGGGGACAAAATAACTCAAATTGATGACTTTAACTTTGAAAACAGAGCTTTCAAACAACTTGTTGATTATGAACTTGGTCAGGGCGCATCTGATGAAGGCGAACCACCTCATGTCAAATTAATGAGAGAAAAAGAAATCTGTGATTATGAACCTGCTTCTGATGTTGGAAACCTCAGATGGTATCCAAAAGGAAAATTAATCAGAGATTTGCTTGCCGATTATGTTTATGACTTAACTGTCGACCGTGGAGCAATGCCGGTTGAAACTCCAATCTTCTATGATTTGGACAATCAAGCAATTTATGAACATGCTTACAAATTTGGTGAAAGACAATACAGAACCGACACTAAAAAGAATTTAATGCTTAGGTTTGCAGCTTGTTTCGGTGCATTCAGATTAATGTCCGATTCATATTTGACATGGAAAAATTTCCCTGCCAAAATTTTTGAATTGACCAGATACAGTTTCCGTTTTGAGAAAAAAGGAGAAGTTGTTGGTCTTAAAAGATTAAGGGCATTTACCATGCCTGATTGCCACTCATTCTGTTGTGATGTACCTTCATCTTTAGAAGAATTCTCTCAACAAACTGACATGTGTATGCAGACTGGTAAAGACTTGAATTTAGATTTTGAAGTAATTTTCAGAGCAACTCAAGACTTCTTTGAAGAAAATGAAGAATGGATGTATGAAATTGCTCGCAAGTTCAACAAACCAATTCTTTTAGAAATCTTGCCTGAAAGACATCATTACTGGGTATGTAAAATAGATTTGGCAAATATTGACGCTTTAGGTCGTCCTATTGAAAACCCAACTGTTCAAATCGATGTTGAAAGTGGTAAAAGATTTGACATTACCTACTTGGGAGAAGATGGCGAACAGCACAATCCTACAATCTTGCACACTTCACCAACTGGAAGTATTGAAAGGGTTTTATGTGCAATGCTTGAAAAAACTGCAATTGAAATCAATGAAAGATCTCCAATGTTGCCAACCTGGTTAAGTCCAATTCAAGCAAGAATCTTAACTGTTGGAGAAAGTCATAAAGAATTTGCAGAAGAACTTTATTCTAAAATCAATGCTTCCAACATCCGTGTGGATATTGATGATAGGGATGAGAGTATTGGTAAAAAAATCAGAAATGCATCTAAAGAATGGATTCCTTACATATTTGTTGTCGGTGACAAGGAAATGGAATCCGGCAAGTTCCAAGTAACTGTTCGTGAAACTGGTGAGAAAGTAGAAATGACAGTTGATGACTTGATTAGTGAAATTAATGAAAAATGTGAAGGAAAACCTTTCAGAAAATTGCCTTTGCCTAAGGATATTTCAAGAAGGATTAACTTCCAATAATTATATTTACAAATAAAAACATATTATAAAATGTTATTATATAACGGAGGAAATTTAATGGACCCAATGTACAGAATAGGAGAAGCTCTTATTGGAGATGGCCCTGAATTAGCTCACGTTGATTTATTAATCGGTGATAAATTCGGCCCTGTTGGTCAAGCTTTTGCTAATGGATTATCCAATTTATCTGTTGGACACACTCCTTTAACAAGTGTAATC
>NZ_JBGUWC010000029.1:0-2421 GCF_045220775.1 Methanobrevibacter sp. | reverse complement strand
CAAAAATTTTGAAATTTTCATAAAATGTCTCTTTTGATTGTATAAAATTTTATCCCGTCAGAGCGTCTGCTCAAACAGAAAAAGATTATATACTAGAAAAACGTCAGAGTGTAACATTTTTGGGAAAAATTGAGCATATTTTATCCAATCATGTTAGGTTGGACTAGGGAGCTCTGTCGTGAATATCTATAATCGTTTTTTGTGACGTTATCATTAGCTGACTTGCCGCCGATACTTCCGCCGGTAGCGAAATTCTGATGAATGTGAATATTTCCGGGAACCTTGTAAAATCAGCTGTTCTGAGAAAATAAATATCTGATGATTTTTTCTTATTTATAGAATGTTAGCTGTATCTATCCGTTTCGATCTGCATATTCGATGAGAATTATTATCAGTTTTACAGCGTGATTCAGGCTGATAAACCGTATGAGAACTGAATTTACCATCTGAATTGTATCTTACTTAGTCAGCTGTTTTATTTATTTTGTTGTTAGTTTTAAATCATGGCACGATGTAGATCACATTTTTTATTTTATTACTATCATATAAACAAACACCCAATTATAATATACTAGTCAAATAGGCGCTTTTCAAGCATTATATCGAGGTACCATGAATAAAGACGAATTATTAGAGATATCTAAAAATTTTTTCGGTTCTGTTTTTCAAGTTGAAAACGTGTCTGAAAAAATCAGAAATCTAACCTATCGCGAAGTTAAAAAAGTTTTTTCAGCTTACGACCCACGTGATCTTGACTGTATAATTTATCCGTACGAAGTTCTTTTTACTTTGATATTTCTAGCATCTTTGGCCGGGTGCAAAACCAAAGATGATATCTTTAATTTTTGGAAATTCAACAAGCAACACCTCGAGAATTTTTTTCCTGAGCTTTATGGTTGTATACCAAGCACCTCAACTATTACAAGAGCGCGTAATTTGATTGCTGCGAATGTTATGCAGGAAAAGATGACTGCCATTTTCGGTGAACTCTACAATAAGATCAAGGTAAAGCAGAATGCAATTTCTGCTGCACATACCAATATCGCACAACAATCTTTGGCGATGCGGGATGTCCTCGCTTGTGACGGGCAGGAAATGAAGGCGACCGCAAGACGTTTGCCTAATGATGAAAGACAAACAGCTTTTCAGATTACCTCCATTGTAAGTTATAACACTGGAATGACTTTGGGACAGGTGATCCATCACAAAAAGAATCAGGAAAAAACAGCAATACTGGAACTGTCTGAATCGATTAACATTGAAGGCTCCATCCTCACCTGGGACGCTATCAATACAACTTCTTCACTTATAGATTCTGTAGTTGCCCGCGGTGCTGATGTTTTTGTCAGTCTCAAAAGTAATCAGCCTCATCTTTACGAGGAATGTATTGATGCATACAACGAATACAGCAAAGGAAATAAACTTTACAAATTAGGAGAAAATGCTGCAACCGGTTCGTATTCCTATGTTTCTGGCGGTAAGCACTTTGAGAAATCAATTGTTGTTCTCAAAGCTGACGACTGTATCAGTTCTGATTTACGTGATAAATGGAAATCAATTCAGTCTATTGCTTTCATCCATACCACTACCAATGATCTAACTATAGGCGAAACAAAAACATCATTCCGTGTATATATCAGTTCTATACCTCTTGATCTCGACTTATATCCGAACGAATCCCAGGAAATGATTCAGATTAGTTTAAAACGCTGGTGCGTGGAGACCAATCATTACCACCTTGACAGAGCTTTCGATCAGGACGGAGATAGATACGAAGAAGAGGATGCCGCCTACTGCTCAACCATCATGAGTAAACTGATAATGTCGATATTCAACTTTGCAAAAAATGCATATAACAACGAGGAGATGCGATACAAAGGAGTTGCTACAACTTCAAATCTTCAGATGATGTGTTTGGACATAAATTTCAGCATGCTGCTGGCGGAATGTTTTTTTGCAAATGATCCTAAGAAACTTGTAAATCATGAATTATCTAGAAAATACAAATTCATGAAAACTCCTGAACCTCCGAAAGAAACGGATAGGGGTAGTAGCTACAATCTGCATCTGCTGAAAGACGATAACTGCGGACTGGCTAATTTCCTCAAAAAGAAGATTAGCAAGAAGAGTTCATAAAAACGGACTGTAATCCTTTACAAGTCATTGAGTATATAGGGAAAGTAAACCAACTGTAGTTTACAGGTTTTGCTCACCCTGAATAGGCTTCAAACCGCTTCTTAAATGGATAATATGTCTCTAAACTAGTCTAATGGGATTTATGCGCTGTAGAATTCCGTTCTGAAAAATAATTTAAGGTTTAAAAAAATTAAAGTTTGAACTAGCTCACACCGCGATCTCGAACTAAGCCTTTAAAGGGGACTTTGTATTTTGAACAAAAAATCCCGGGGGAACAAACACCCG
>NZ_JBGUWC010000028.1:0-1887 GCF_045220775.1 Methanobrevibacter sp. | reverse complement strand
TCAAAAGAAATAGTTTATTATAAATTAGTTATGGTATCTAAGGCTCGCAGTGATGCGAGCCTTTTTTGTTTAAACGAAGCTTTATTTTGATTCTTCCTTATCCTTTCCTAAGAGCTCTGGTATATCTGGATAGACTACTTCAAAAGCATACCTAAGCTCTTCTATAGAAAAGTCACACATTCTTTTATTTCCGACCTTATCGAAGAATTCCTTATGTTTATTCTTGAGTTGTTCATACAGTTTATCAGCCTCGATAAGTTTCTCTGATTTTTGTTTCTTGTTCATTGTTTTTTAATATTAAGTGTTATTACTTTGTTATCCGGCCTGCAAAAGTAAGCAAAATCATTGAATTAGCCAAATAAATACCTATTTATATTTGGTCAGGTTGTGGGAAATGTGTACCTTTGTGCCCGGTTAAGGAAATAATGAAGTCCAATGAATGCTGTGATAGCATGGGGCTTGGTTGATTAGTTAAATTTTTGTAGTGGTTACTGCAGCGGCAGTTAGTTAGTTAATTTTCATATTAAAACCCCTACTCGGGTTTATTAATTAATTTGTTTTTCAGGAGAACCGGCAGTGATGCTCGTTCTCTTTTTGTTTTAGTGTAAAGTGCATTTTTTCTCTAAAATATTTGGAACTTATTAAAACATTTCTTATCTTTGCAGCGTCAAAAGTTCGCTTTTGACTATCCGGGCAGAATCCCGAGAGGGCAAGACTATATCGACACTACCCAATTTAAAAAGAGTTGCTTATGCAGCTCTATTTTTTGTTTGTCCCAAATAAAAACCTATTTATATTTGGTCAGGTCGTGAGAAATGTGTACCTTTGCAGCCAATAAAATAAGTTTTTCATATAGCCGATCAATGCCGTGATGGCATGGAGGCTAAACAATTGTTCATTAAATATTAGTTTTGGTTTATGGTTGATTTTTAATGCCGTGATGGCATAAGTACATGATATTCAGTCTTTTTATCTTAGGTTAGATAAAAACAAGGAGAACCAGCAGTGATGCTCGTTCTCTTTTTTGTTTTGTAAAAAATACAATTTTAATGCAAAAAAATACTATAGAAATTTGGAAGTTTTTCAAAATTTGCGTAATTTTGTGCCCGAAAAATAATTAGCTTTAATTGACTGCAGTGACAGCAAGTAGTAGTTTTTCATAATAGTAGTTTTTCATAATAGATAGTAAAACCTATATAAATGCCGTGATGGCATAAGGTTTCGGTTCAAAAAACCATTAAAGTTTTTAGACAATCAAAAGAGAACAAGCAGTGATGCCAGTTCTCTATTTTTTTTGTGGGTATTAATTTGGCCGGGTCCTAGAAAATTAGTACCTTTGCACATCAGAATGACCAAGTCAGCAATATCATCGATGAATTATCTAAGCCCAGGATCAATTTGTTGGGCTGACTTCTTAGCAATGGGCGCCCGATTAACCAATTCTCCCGATAAGTTTAATTCGCATCGTTAGTGCGGATGCGAATCTTGTTCAATCATTATTTCGGTATTAGAGATTTCTGATGCCCTTATTTTTTGCGCGCTAATTTCAAGTAACATTATCAAACAAATAAAAATTAAAAGATTATGAATATTAAAATGAATATAAAGAAAGTTGTAATTAATAACAAGGTTGTAAAGTTGTTCAAGAAGAATCCAAAGTTGACTTGGTCGGGTACTCAGGCAGATCTGGTGGAGATTGTGTATTACATTCGTATGACTAGAATGGTTAAGAACGATAGAGGACGCGAAGCCACCATGACTGAGCTTACCAAAGCTTTTTTCAATCTGTTCAACGCGAAGGCTCCAAGCAATCCGACCAAGATTGTAGATAATCTCAAGAAGCGCAAGAAGCCAAAAGAGAAGAGTCTTCTGTACCGAATTCTTAAA
>NZ_JBGUWC010000027.1:0-6203 GCF_045220775.1 Methanobrevibacter sp. | reverse complement strand
GCATCCCTATAGGTATAATTGGACTCTTTGATAATTTGCTTTTTATCTTCATCCATGTAGGATGATGTATTATTTATATTGGCCATAGCTATTACAACCGGTATATAATAATTAATATAATATTTTATTATTTCAATTATATAAAATTATCATTAAAAATTCATGACAATATGTTTTCAGGATTATGTTGAGAATTTCAAAATACGAATTAAATGCCTAAATAGATTTAGTTGAATTAATATGGAGTTTTTTTAGAAAAAAGTTTGAATAACGAGCTGATCTCCATAATAATTCAACTGACCTTTACCAATATCTAGCCACCCAAATAATTTTTGAGTGGTACTAATTAATCTTAATTTAAACATATTTAAAGGAAGTGCGAGAGAGCAGATGATGACTAATCATTGATGAGGATATTGAATCATTTCATGATCGATGTTTCCATCAAGATATGATTGATATAATTAATAGCTATGTTTTTTCATTCAATTAAATTAGATGACATTGACATTAATGGCAACCTTTTTGGATTTGATTTTTAAACAGAGATATATATGCAAGGGTTCCAGAAAGTAAGTTTTGAATAGTAAATGGTCAATGGTAATGTGAGTATTTGAAAAAAATATTAAAGTGTATCATTTGAGATGATAATTTTATCAAATCAGATAATACACAGAAATTATAATCCGTTGTGTTTATTTTTTAGCTTTTCTGTAATCCTTTCCTGAAATCTTATAATTCACAAGAGTTGAGGAATAAATGATTACAATAACTGACCCGATATTGTGAACCAATGCTCCTGCAATCGGACCTAAAACACCAAGAATAGCTAATATCATTGCAATTATATTTAAAGCTAGGGAGAATGTAATGTTTAAATTAATTGTTCTTAATGTTTTTCTTGCAATGGCTATCAGGTGAGGTATGTCGCCTATATTGTCATTGATTAAAGCGATGTTTGCCGCTTCTATGGAAACGTCACTTCCAATGCTTCCCATTGCTATTCCTACATTAGCTTTTCTTAGGGACGGTGCATCATTTATTCCATCACCAATCATTGCTACTTTATTTCCTTTTAATTGCTCTTGTTTGATGTATTCAGTTTTATCTTCGGGAAGACAGTTGTATTGAGCGTTTGTAACCTTAACCTCTCGGGAAATGAATTTTCCGGTTTCTTCATTATCTCCTGTTAGAAGTGTGGTTTTCATTCCTAAACGTTTAAGCTGTTTTACGGTTTGCCTTGAATTTTCACGCAATGTATCTGCAAGCAATACTATTCCAATGATTTCATTGTCTTTTGCGACAAATATGGTGATTTCTCCATTTTTGTTTTCTTCATCATAATTTAATGGAATGTTTTCTGCTTCGAGAAGTTTTTTATTTCCGGCGATAATTTTTGATCCTTCAATTATTCCAGTGACTCCTTTTCCGATGTGCATTTTGAAATCAGAAACATTTGCCAAATCTGTCTTATTGTAATATTTGACTATGGCCTTTGCAAGGGGATGTTCTGATTTTGATTCAAGGGATGCGAGAAGATACATCATTTCTTCTTCGTTGTCTGAAATTACTTTTACAACTTCCGGTGTTCCGTGTGTTAATGTTCCTGTTTTATCAAATACCAGTTCATCTACACGTGCCAGTTCTTCAAGGGATTCTCCGTCTTTTACCAGGATACCGTATTTTGTCAGGTTTCCTATTGCGGCCATTATTGCTGTCGGTGTTGCCAGAACCAGTGCGCATGGGCAGAATACTACCAGTATTGTAACTGATCTTATTATTTCTCCGGTTACGAAGTATGTTATTATTGCGCTTAAGAATGCAATTATTACGATCCATGTTGCCCATCTGTCTGCTGATCTTACGATTTTTGCGTTTTCAGGTTTTGATGATTCCACCAGTCTGATTAACTTTTGAAGAGAACTGTCTTCGCTGACTTTTGTTGTTTTCATAGTGAATGAACCGTAGAGGTTGATGGTTCCGCTGAACACTTCGTCGTTGACTGATTTGTCAACCGGTACTGATTCGCCTGTGAGTGTGGCCTGGTCAATTGAGGTTTCTCCTTCTATTATTATTCCGTCTGTTGGAATGCTTTCACCAGGAAGCACTTTTAATGTATCTCCTATTTTAACTTCGTCAACTGGTATTTTCTCTTCAACTCCTTTTTTGATTCTTGTTGCAACCTGAGGAGTCATTTTAACAAGTTCTTCTATTCTTCCCTGTGCCTTTGACACGGTGTATTCTTCCAAAAATCCACCGATTGCCATGATTGTTGCAATTTCACCGGCCGCAAATACTTCGCCTATAATGATTGATGCTATAATGGCTATTGTAACCAGCAAATCTGCTTTTATATCAAATTCTGTTATTAGACCTTCTGCACATTCTTTAAATATTGGTATTCCGCATAATATTACTGCAATCCAAGATAGGTAATCGAGAGATAGTAGAAAACTTGCGATTACACTTATTGCGGAGATAACAATTAGCAATATGTCTATTTTTTCATCTCTACTAAAATTCATATTAAACAGCCCCACAAGTATAGGTATACCCCTTTGGGTAATAAGGTTATTTTAAAAAAAATTAAAGTCTGGAGTAATATTCTAAAATTGATGAAATGTCACTTAATGCCTCGTCTGAGTCACTTTTATCGATAGCGTCTTTAACGCAGTGCTCGAGGTGTCCTTCAACAATTATATGTCCGACTTTATGTAATGCTGATTTTGATGCATTGACTTGCATTAATATTTGTTCACATGGAATATCTTCTTCAATCATACGGTCAATTGCATTAAGCTGACCTATGATTTTTTTGATTCTTCTATGTAAATTTTCACTATCCATACATTCTTTCAAAATAAATCCTCCTATACCTAAAAGGGTATATGTTTATTGTAGTATATAAATATTTTTGTAATCCTAAAAAAAGTGAAGGCACAAAACTTTAAGATTTAAATTTCATTTTAAAAAAAATACATTTTAACCTTGGCTAAAATTAACTAAAAAATCATTAAATCAAAGTAACGGCAAAAATTTATATGTTAATGCCATAATAATATTTTTTAAAAGCAACTGGTGATAAAATGAAAAACACAGGCATTTTTTTAATAGCTATGTTTTTTAATTTGATTTAATTTGATGACATTAACATTAACGGCAGTGCTTTCAGGAATAGAATCTGATTTTAAACTCCGATATATATGCACGAGTTTCAAAATATAAGTTTTGAATAGCTACTCCCTGCCGTTAATGTTAATCTGTTAGTTATGGAAATTCGCTTGCTATTTCATGATACTTATCGCTGACGATAGCTACAAAGTCCGTTATCTCGCCGGTGACTTCCAAGGTGTCAATGTCAACTTCTTTTAGATAACAGATACTGTTAATGTCTTCAGGGTCATCTGTTTCTGCAATACTGTACCATCCCATTATCTTTATTGGTTTATCCTTTGGGAATTTCTTTAACTCTTCAATCATTTCTCTGCAATTCATTTTATCACCTAACTGCTATACAAATCTGTAAATATCCAGCTTGGATCGTATGCTATGAGGTAACCGTCACTGCACCAGATGGACCTGACATTACCATCAGTACTGTCGGCAACAGCTGCCGGGTCTCTATTAATCCAATTTCCTCCAGTATGCTTTTTATGTTTTAATCTTAATCGAATATGGCCTGTTCCGGATACTCTGCATTTGACATGGACAAACTGAACATCATAACCTAAAGATTTAGCTATTCTGTAATACACTTGTCCCCAGTCTACACAATTGGAACCTTTTCCCGCTTTAGCATCATTGATTGTTTTCTTGTCTGTTTTCTGTGAATCAAAGTATTTGCTGTACAATTTCTTCTTTGCTATAATAGCTAAAGCTTCATCAATAGTGTTTCCTTTGTAGTTGAATGTCTTGATAAACAGCTTCATTGTTGAGTCACTATAATCGGGAAGCTTTGACATTCTGTAAACGATTGCAGGAAGCCTTCCGTTTGCTCTGATGTAGCTTTCAGTTCTTATGGCCATGTCTACATATTCTGCCTTGTCGATTTTGGTTGAGTTCTTTAACATTACATAGTTTGGAAGAAAATCCAAAGAACTGTTATCCTTTATCGCAGCCATTGTATACATTGCCACCAGCTTGTCTGAACCTAATTTCTTGGCTTTCTTTTCAACATCACTGCAGCTGCCTTTCAATGTCAATATCTGGTAATAGTCACGCTTCCGGTACTTCTTTTTGTTCTGGATTAACCAGAATGCTATTGAGTTCATTGCCTGGCAAAAACTTGTCCAGCTAATATTATCTTCTGTCATATACTATAATTTGTATTATCTTATTTATTATATTTTTTATATATTTTAGATAATAAAAATAGTATTCAATGACTCTTTCAAAAACTTTGTTGATTTTCAAAATCCTTTTTGCGATTGTCATTCCAAATGAGATCTCTGCGATAGATTCGTTTTAAAACGCCTCGTTTGGTCTTGAATGTTCGTTTTCTTGATTTTGGCATTGTTTTTTGAAATGCATTTTCAATTTTGTTACTTGTTTTTTCAATTCGTTTATCTTTTAAGTGATAAATGAAGCTTTTATATCGTGGAGTGATTGATTTTCTGATTATTTTATAAATCACTGGATGAAAATCATCTTTACGATAAATTAAAGATTGTACTTCATTTTTGAATTCATTATAATTATTTAAATCAAATAAATCTTTGATTATTTTTAGTTGTTTGTGACATTCTTGATATTCTTCGTCAGAAATACGATTTTTATCTTTAAAAGTTTTTAATTGTTTATTTAAACTTTTTTTAGTATGAAAAATACATAATTGATGTTTAAAACCTAATTTTGGGATAATTGAGGCATATTTTTTATCTAAATCTGTTGTGATTGCAATTTTATTTTTATTTGCTGTAGATTCTCTTAAAAACTTTTCAACAGTTGTTTCATCTTCAGTATCGTAAATTGCATCGGCTACGATGCAATTTGAAATAGAATCAAGTAATGTGTGACGATATTTCCATTTTCCGTTGATTTTTATCCATTCTACATCAAAGACATAATAACCCGAGCAACGCCCTAAATCAAATTCTAAAATGTTTTCATTAACAAAAAGCCAATTTTCAATTGTTTGATGTGAAATCGTGATTCCAAAGAATTTTTTAAATGATTTACAAACATTTTTTAAGCTTCCCAGATAATCTGAAATTAAATGTTCTGATTCACTTTTCAATTCATTCGTAAAATTGCTGTTTTTATCAACAAGACTTGTTAAATCTGTTTGAAATGTTTTATCACAACGTTTGCAAATATAACGCTGAACCTTCACATTAGTTTTACCAATTTCTTTAAATACTAATGTTCTTTTTGTAAAACCATATTTAACAACATGACGAGTTCCACAATGTGGGCACCTAGCTAAACTCATTTTAAAATAAGGAACATCCTTTTTAAAACTTAAATCAAAAGATTTCAGAGCTTTTTGACAGGATTTAAAAATTTTCACAAAACGAGGATCTGAAAGGACTAATCTACCATTAGAATCGCAAAATATATATTGTTTAACATCTAAAATACTATTTGGAGTATTTGTTTTTTGATTAGGCATGATAAAAACTTTTACTCCACCTATTTATTAAATTTAACTATTTTTAGATAAAATTAAAAATTCACAACTAATTTTCATCAAAAAATTTTAAATCAACAAAGTTTTTGAAAGAGTCCTTTTTCACTATCATCACATCCTTCCCATTCCATGTAGAGTTTGTTGTCTTCCCATACAAATCTGACATTATTGACAATAGCTACATCAGGAAGCTCACAATAGGTAACACCGTCAGCATCCTTTACATAATTGGCCTGAGCCATGATATTTGATTCTGTTGGTACGATCATATTGACGACATGAGTTATTTCATCCTGTTCAAAGTTGCAGTCGGCAAGATCAATACAGTTCTGGGATTCAGGATACATTTCGATTTCTGACATCTGACGATAAACTCGGATGTATTCAACATCTTCATTTTCCGTTAGGTTAACGATTGAAAGCAGTCTCAAGTCATGGCCTTCAATAGGATTGCATTCACCGTCACTGTCAATGTAGATTCTAGTATTTGGCAGTATATCTGCAGGTGCAGGTCTTTTGAGTTTTAATCTGAAGACATCACCAAGCACGGCCACAGTAACAAGGGTATGGCCGG
>NZ_JBGUWC010000026.1:0-2530 GCF_045220775.1 Methanobrevibacter sp. | reverse complement strand
ATTGAATCACAGTATCTTGCAGTTTCAATTGCTTCAGATATTGCTTGAGTTTCAGAAACGAGAATAGGTTTTACAAAGATATACGCTTTTGATTTTAAATTGTATCCCTTATTATCTTTTAATTTTTGTATTAGTTTAACCGCATTTTCAAAGTCTTGGCAAGTAAAGCCCTTGTTGATCTTTTTAAGGCGGGTGTAATCATCACATGTTTCAAGACCAATGCTCACTTCAAACAATGTATCTCCGATAATTTCATGAATTTCATCCAAATATTCCTCTTTCACATATTCCGGTCTTGACTCAACGATAATTTCTGTGACATTCCCTAAATCAATTAAAGTTTTTAAAATTTCGTTACGCGCATCCTTTGGAAGTTCATAAGGGTTTAAAAAGCTTCCTGAAGCAAATAATTTTACAGAGATTTTGTCTTCTTCAGCTATTGGGTGCCTTGAGAGATGACTATGAAATATCTTGAGGATGGTTTCTGTGTCAATAGGTTCCAAAGTACAATCTGAAACGTAACTGCACATTGTACATCCTCCGCTATCGCCAAGCGCCCAAGCGCAGCCTGGAGTTGGCAGGATTATGAACAATGTTTTTGCAACACCATCATATGTCAAATCATCATTATACCAGCTTGCTCCGACTTGTTCGGGAGTTTTCGGATCTTTTCGCTCGAAAGCCCTTTGCCTAATCTCTTTACATAAATTTTCAATTTCCATTATAATACCTGCAATAAATGTAATATTATATTATTATAATTTTTTTATAATTAAAATTTGTTAAAAAAAGTAGTTAATAAGTTGTGTATAAAATTTTTGAAAAAATAAAAAAAGAAAAGAAGTAAGCAAGTTTAGAAACTTGCAATTACGTCTCCTAATAATTTAATGGATTCTTCTACGTTTTTACCAACAGGGGAACCTGCTACGTATTGAGTTACGCCCATTTCAGCTAAGCCTTCGATTTTTGGAATGAACTCATCAGGAGTACCACATACTGAGAATGCGTCTAATGCTTCAGGGGTTACAGCTCCAATAGCACCACCGAAGTCACCTTTAGCTAAGAATTCTCCCATTTGAGTGTTGAATCCTTCAGGTAATCCGTGTCTTTCGATAACTGGAGGTGGGGAACCTGCTGCAATAAATGCAACTACAATTTTAGCTGCGTTTTTAGCTGCATCTGAGTCTGCACCAATGGATGTTGCAGTGTATGCACCTACATCGAATTCTTTGTCTCCACCAGCTGCTTCGATACCTTTTTTAATCATAGGCATAGCTGCTTCATAATCTTTAGGGTTGGAAGCGTTAATTAATACACCATCTGCGATTTCTCCAGCGGTTTCTAACATTTTAGGTCCTTGAGCACCCATGTAAATAGGGATGTGTTCTTGAACAGCTTTTGCTCCACCTAATGCTGCACCACCTTCGGTTTTTTCTCCAGCTAATAAAGTGTTAATGTCAGCGATTGCTGCTTTAATAGTGGATACTGGTTTTTCCCAAGCGATTCCTAAAGCGTCGAAAGTTGCTTTGTCACCAGGACCAATACCGAAAGTTGCTCTTCCTTCTGAGATTTCGTCAATGGTTGCGATAGCAGAAGCAGAAATTGCAGGGCTTCTTACGTATGGGTTGGTTACACCAGGACCCATTTTAATGGTTTCAGTTTCAGATGCAATTAATGCTAAGGTTTCGTATACGTTTTTGTTGTTGTAGTGGTCTGTGATCCATGCGTATTGGAAACCGACATCTTCTGCTAATTTTACTAAACTAACTAATTCTTTTAATGGTATTTGAGGTACGAATTCTATACCGAACTTCATATTTTATCACCAGTATTATGTATAGTTAGTAATATATAAAGTAATTTTTATTTGAAACAGATAGAAAGTTTTATATATTAATCATTGTTCATGTCTTTTGAAGTTGTTCAAAATAGATAGGTATTAAAAAATTTATTTTCAGTAATACTTGATTGTTCGATGTTATAATAATGATTATTCATGATAATTTGTTTCAATTATTTTTAATATTATCTTGTTAAATTTAATAAAAAGGTTTAATTTAATTTATTTTAATTTAAATATTAATTAAATTTATTTTTAATAGATATTAATATTAATTGCAATATTTTTCAATTAAATTTGTTAGTACAATTTCTCTCTGTATAAGATGTGCTATGTGTTTTATGGCGTTGGTTTAAGTCTTATTGTATTTACAATTCTGACTATGATGACTGCTTTTCCGCACGTAGCTATAAATTATCATGTTTATTGTATTAATTAAATTATTAATATCATGAATGTGCTTTGTGAGTACCTGAGTTTTTCGGGTATGATGTAAGTTTTGTAGATGTGGTGAAATTTGATTATAGAAACTTTTATATCAAATTCTTAGTGTATTAATTACTCGTCTATATTTTTTTATGTGTACTTCAATAGTACTCTGTTTGTGTTCAATTCTGTTTGATCCTGGCAGATGCTACTGCTATTGGGATTCGATTAAGCCATGCAAGTCGAACGAGTTTAGGCTCGTGG
>NZ_JBGUWC010000025.1:0-11003 GCF_045220775.1 Methanobrevibacter sp. | reverse complement strand
AGTTTCATTACTCTTTCTTTCAATTCACGGACAATCCATTCGTCATCACGACAGGTTTCTGGTTTGTCGATAGCTTTCTTCATGTAGATAGGAACTCCATCCATACGATAACTGGTACCAGCACATTCTACAGCAATGAATGAACCTGGTAATACTACATCAGCGAGTTCAGTTGATGGACCCCAGTGAATATCGATTTGAATAACAGGAATGTTAGCTAAGTGTTGGTTTGCTCCGTTAGGGAAGTGAGCACCTGGGTCAGCTGCAATAACCATGAAACAATCTGGTTCTTTTCTTACTAATAAATCGATAGTGTTGGTTTCACCCATCATATATCTTGGGTAACCTCTACAGTAGTCAACACCGAAAGCAAATCCACATTCGAATGCCATGAAAATATTGAATCCGTTTACGTTAAAGTGACCTCTCATTGGAGTAAGACCCCATTTACTGTATTTGTTTAAGTCTTGTACCATTTTAATTGCAATATCAATGTTTCTTTGTTTTGATAAAGTGTGGGTTAAACCTAAACCGAAGAAGAGAACACCGAATTCAGCGTTTTTCATTTCTTCTGCTAATTCATATATGTCTTCTTTAGGAATTCCAGAAATTACGTCTTGGTATAATTCTTTTCCTCTGAGAACTGCTCTAATAGCATTGTAGAAACCGTAATCTCCGTTTTGTTCGAATCCAATCCATTTGTCTGAACATTTTGCAGTATCGGAGAATTTTGGATCCATGGTAACAACAGTTCTGTCGAATCTTCCTCTTTGTCTGAAGTATCCTCTACAGAACACAGCATATCTTGCCATGTGTCTTGGGTGAGAGTTCATTGCGTTACTTCCAGAGTAAGCAATCATATCTGCTCTGTTTTGAACTTCTCCTAAAGTTTGAATAGGGTAACCTGCGTTTTGTACAGCTTGGAGAGAAGGACCGTGACAGATAGTAGCTTGGTTATCTAATACAGCACCGATGTATTCACCTAATGCTACTCCTTCTTTCATACATTCAGTAGAAGTTTCAGACCAACCGTAAAATACTGGTCTGATGGAATTAGCAATGTATTCAGCAGCTTTGTCTAAAGCAGTATCCCAATCTACTTCTTTGAGTTCTCCGTTTTCATCCCTAATCATTGGAACAAGTAATCTTTGATCCATATCTTCCATAATTTTACTTGCTCCTAATCTGCATGCGTGTCTTACAGCAACTACGTGACCGTCTTTGACTAAGTAGTCGAGGTCGTCACAGTTACAACCACAGAATGCACAAGTACAATTTTCAACAATGTGATCATAATCAGTTACAGGTGGTTCATAAGTCATGGTCAATCAACTCCTCCCATTTACGTCCGTGATAAACAGGTAATTCACCTAAAGAGTCCATGTTTTCTACAACATCGTCATCTTCTTCATCAACGTATTTTTTGTATACCCATCTCATTAAGTCTGCCATGAGTAATACTTTTCTGTCGGTTTTTTCGACAGTACATCTGATTCCTTTGTAAGTTGGGTCAGAACAGCAGTAAGTGTCGTGACTTACAATAGTGTTAGCCCATGGTCCTTTACAAATGAATACAGTTCCTTCGTGAGGTGCATCTCTTGAAACTGCACAGTTTACAACTACTTCACCGAAATCGGTTTTAACAAGTACAGTATCCCAGTTGTTTACACCTAATTTTGCCATATCTCTAGGATCCATGTAACAGGTACCGGAAGCGTTTTTGTATTCTTCTTTTAAGGTGGATCCTCTTTTTTTACAAGCACCTTGGTAGATGTCAGAACCGGTGTTTAACATACATTTTAAAACATCAGTTGTTCCTTCACCAGTAATTTTTACATCAGGTACTACAGGTTTTTCTAAATAAGTATTAGCATAATGCATATAATAATCCCCCTATTCTAACCATATAGCATTTACTGGGCAAAACATTTGACATGTTCCACACTTTTCACATTTTTCAGGACTAAAGAGTTTGATGAATCCGTTTTCTACCATCATAATAACTTCTTCAGTCTTAGCACCATTACCACCAGCGTTTTCTGGGCTGATAGCAGCATTTACAGGACAAGCGATTACACAAATCCCACATCCTAAACAATTATCTTGTTCTACTTTAAGTTCCATATAATCACCTAGTCTTTAATTGCATCTAAAGCATCTTTCCAAGTAGTTGAGCTAATAGGTGTGTGGTCAATTTCAGTTCTTTTTACAGTAATTGCACCGTTAGGACATGCTTTTGCACATGCTTTACATTTTACACAGTAATCATTGTTAGCAATTACATGTTCCATTCTAGAACCAGGACCTGAGGATACTGGGAATGCTAATGCGTTACATCCACAAATATCTACACAAGCTCCACAAGCTTGACATTTATCATCATCAATTTCAATAGAACCTTCGAATGGTTTTTTGTGTTTAGCAGCATCGGTTGGACATACTCCTTCACACCATCCGCAGAATACACAGAGTTCTGAGTCGATGACTGAGTTTCCTTTAACAGCAGCTTTTGCAGGGTCTAAATCATATTCACCGTAGTTACATGCTCTACAAATTGCTTTAATAGCATTGGTAGGACAGGATTTTTTACATACTAAACAGTATACACATTTATCTTTGTCAATGACAATAGATTCTCTTCCAGTTTCTTTATCAACGACGATTGCTTCTGCAGGACATAATTCTTCACATACACCACAGTAGATACATTCTTCATCATCTACATCAATTTCACCAGTTACTAAGTCAGCACGGTCTGGTAAAACTCTTTCAATGACAATTGCATCACGAGGACATGCGATTTCACATCTTTTACAGTAAATACATTCATCATCATCAATTTCTGAGAAAGCGTTATAATGAGGATATGCTTCAATTTCTTTGATTGGTACGCCATCAATAGTTAATACTAATGCATCAACAGGACATAATCCGCTGCACATACCACATAATACACATTTACTTTCGTCAATGCTTACTCTTTGAACATCAAATTCATCTTTGAAGTTTTGAGCAATCTTTTCATGACCACTGAAATAAACGTCGTTTGAGATTCTGTGACGTGCGTCAACAGCAATTGCATTTAATGTAATTGCTTCGACAGGACAAGTAGATTCACAAATCCCACAACCTAAACATACATGGTCGTTGAAAGACAAGTTTCTAACTTCTTCAGCAGATCTTGTGATGTCAAAGTTGTTGTCTTTAACCTCTTTTAAATTTCTAATCATATTAAATCTCCAAAATTTTTATAGAATTAGTTGGGCATTCATCGCTACATAGCTGACAACCACAACATTGTATGGAGTCTGCATGTGCCTTTAATGATTCTAACTCAATAGCTTTCATTGTACATGCATTTACACATAAGCCGCAACCAATACACGAATCTCCTATACTCACCTCGAAATTTCTTTCTCGGCAAATATTCACAATTTTTCGACTCTGTTCTGGTTCATCAAATATAGCCTCAGTCATTTTCAAGAAATCCCTGGGAGATAAGTCCACAATAGTCCTTGCAACATCAATTGAGTTCCAGGATAAATTTCGACCATTCAAATAATGGGAAATAGTAGATCTATCGACACCCAACTCCTCAGCAATTGCCTGGTGACTTTCACCAGCATCCTTCAACTTGACCGCAGCCAAATATTTTAGACCAGATGCAATATGCTTTGGCATTTGAACCACCATGTGTAATGATAACACATATGTTTTCTTATATAAATATAGTTGCCTACTAGATTAAAGTAGAAAGCTTTAAATATTACTGTGGTAATAGTACACAAAAATTTTTTTAAAAATTTTTCAAAATACTTTAAATCAAACAAAAACCTTTAAAATATATTAGTTTAAATTAAACAATACAATTAATTGAATTTAATATTAAATAATAACTTATAATTCTTTAACCTATTAAAAACTAGAAAAATCAGTCAAAATTTGTAATACTAATATATGTAAAAAGTATTACAAAAACGGCGAAAATATGTAAAAAAGTTTAGGTTTGCCTAAAATGTGTAGTTAGTACACATATAATCATTTAGAAATTTTTAATTAATACGAAGAATAACATATAATATATTATTAAGGGGAAAAAATAATGAAGATAGTATCTATTGTAGGTAAAAAAAATACCGGAAAAACATCACTAACCGTGAAAGTTATTGAAGAGCTGACCAAAAGAGGCTATAATGTTGCATCCATAAAGCACTCACACCATTCAATAGAGATGGACAAGGAAAATACAGACACTTGGAAACATAAACAGGCTGGTGCCAACTTGGTTGTGGGTGTTGGTTCAACTACATTTTTCAATGTTAAAAAAGAGCATGATCTTAATAGAATACTATATATGCTGAAACATTTTGACGACTTCGACTTTGTAGTTATTGAAGGATATAAAAGATACAACTACCCTAAAATCATTACATCCCCTGACGTTAAAGATGACTATACAATCAAGGAAGTCGATTCATTTACAATAGATGAAGAGGGTGTCAGCCAACTTGCAGACCTCATCGAAGAGAGAGGCCACGATATTATTGATACATTATTTGCCAACAACTGTGGATTCAACAATGGAGAGGTTATTGCCCGTGAAATTCGCCAGGGAAACTTAAGTGTTGACGATTTGGATAAAATACATTCATACCTATCAATTGACGGAAAAGTTGTCGGACTGAATAGATTCGTTAGCGATTATTTCAAGCAAAGCATCACCGGCATAATCAATACATTAAACCTTGATGAATACGATGTTGAGGATATAGGTAAAATTGAGCTTGTAATTCCAAATGAAAGTGCAGCTAAAAATGCGATTGACTGCGAATGCAGCATTCTGATAAATAACGATAATCTTGAAATAAACGGATTTACCAAAAACATCGTTTCAAATTCGATTAAGGGAATGGTAAATGCCATTAAAACTGAAGATGATGTAAAGCTAATATATGTTGAAATCAAAAATATCAACAGCAATGATTTGAGAACTGCAGATATTACACTTAAGACAAACAATCATGATGTTGAAATAAATGACTTTACCCAAGGCATTCTAAAAGAAACAATATTTGCAATCATCAATACTCTCAAAATTGACACAGAAATTAAAGATATAAAAATTGAAGTGGAAGAACGATAATATGCTGGATGACGTTGTAAAGGACAAATATGAAAGACCAATTCTTTCACTAAGAATCACAATTACAAACAGATGTAACGAAAACTGCATTTACTGCCATCATGACGGAATGGTTTCCTCCAAGGACGAAATGACTCCTGATGAAATATATAAAATCTGCAAAATAGCCAAAAAAATTGGAGTTCGAAAAATCAGGCTTTCAGGCGGAGATCCACTGGTCAGAAAAGATATTGTCGAAATCGTTGAAAAGATTGCCAGTCTGGATTTCAAAGACATCTCCCTTACAACCAATGGAGTGCTGCTTGAAAAATATGCCAAGGACCTGAAAGATGCAGGACTTGACAGAATAAATGTAAGTCTGGACACATTGAATCCGGATACCTATAAATTCGTTACAAAAATGGATTATTTAAATGAAGCAAAAACAGGTATATTAAATGCCGTTGAAGTTGGATTATACCCTGTTAAAATCAACATGGTCATAATGAAGGACATCAATCAAAATGAAGTAAAGGACATGTTTGAATTCTGCAGGGAAAATAATATGGTGCTTCAACTGATTGAACTTATTGAAAGCGAGAACTGTGATGAGGATAAATTCAATGCTGAATACCACTATCCATTAGACAACATTGAAAATAAGCTATCTGATATGGCTGATGACGTAAGAGAACGAAAATTTATGCAGGGCCGTAAAAAATATTACATTAACGATGGTGAAATTGAAATAGTAAGACCTGTCGATAACTCCAAATTTTGTGCAAATTGCTCCAGGTTAAGAATCACACCTGACGGTAAAATCAAACCGTGTTTGCTTAGAAACGATAATCTTGTTGAATTGATTTCACATATAAGAAATGGAGAAAGCGAAGAAAAACTGGAAGAAATTTTTATAAGAGGCATAGACAAACGAGAACCGTTTAACACATAAAGATTAGGTGATATCATTAAAAAATATTTGATTCTGATAGGAATAATAAGCATATTTCTACTCATTACACCGCTATCTGCTGCAGATGAGAATAATACTCAAAATACCATCATTACATCTGGAGAATCCCCAGCTAGTGACAACGAAAAACTTGATGTTTATATAAAACCTGACAAATTTACAGGAATATACGGAAATAATGAAACACCAATACTGGTTTATGCATATGATGAAAACAATGAAAGTGTAACTGAAGGAACCGTGACATTAATCGACGTGTTTGGTGAAGACCATACCATACATCTCGAAAATGGTATTGGAGGCCGCTATATTTTTTGTAAAGAAACCGGGACTTTTAATATTACATGCAAATATACCGGAACAGGCAAATACAATAATGCAACAACAACCTTGACTTTATATGTTCCTGTTGCAAATACAACCTGCCACAACATTGTTGCAACAAAATATGACAATTGTGTGTATTTTACAGGAAATGTCGTTTCAGACTATAGGGAATACGAAGAGTTTCAAGACTTTGAAGAGGTGACCGAAGGAAACCTGACCATATATATCGATGGTGAAAATATGGGAATGTGCAAAGTAGATGCAAACGGGAACTTTTTGTATATATGGAATACGACAAGAAATCTTATTGGTCAGCCAGTTAACTTTGCTGCCTTTTTCACAAACAACAAAAAACACTTCAATCCTTCAAATTTTTCCAAAACATTCACATTTACGGGTGCAAAAAATACAGAAATAACATCACAAATCACTACCGTCGGAAATGACATCCTAATCAACGGAAGCGTTAAAGACAATACAGGAGCAAATGTCATTGGAGGAACACTAACGTTAAATAACCAATACAAAATCCCCGTAGATACAAACGGCAAATTTAAATTTTACATTACAAATCAGACACAAAATGAAGTCAACTATGAAATTGGCGTGATGGATTGGGGATCAAAAGCAGACATCAGAGCAAACATTCCCCTAATGAACGGGATTGAACACACCGAACTAACAGACAATCTGATTGACTTATGCAATCAGGGAAGTCCATACATCAAATTTGGAAACGGAAACGGTAAAACTATTGTTGTTAATGTTGGAACCCACGGATGCGAGCTTGCATCACAAGTAGCTGGATTGAAACTGATAAATTTGCTTGCCACCTTCGGCGATGAAATAAACGGGACAATATATGTATTTCCATTCATTTTTCCAGAATCCACTGCCATTAATGAACGTATGGTCAATTATACAAATCTGAACACAGTGTCAAACATCAATGGAACAGTATCAAACAATTTAGTAAACTTTGCAATCTCAATAAATGCATCAGGACTTGGAGATTTTCACTGTACAAGGCATAGCGACAGCGATGTTGGAATAACATGCATAATGTGCACATATATTCCAACCTTAGAAAGTTACGATATTGCAAGGGCTGTTTCAAATGAAACAGGATACGACATCAAAATATATGAAACCGCAGGAATACCCTACGCCGGAGCGATTGAAGACACATGCAATCTAAATGGAATCCCAGCAAATACATATGAAGTTTTATGCAACCATAAGACCATTGAATATGGAAGTCCTGAAATCTCATTCAACATGATGAAATCATTTTTAAAATATTTCGGATTCGATATTGATAAAATGACAAGGATTACTCTTCAAAACAAAACATTATCATTAATATTTACAAGCCCATATAACTATAATTCAAGCATGAAAAGCATTGGCTTAATGAAGAATGCACAAATAATATCTAAAAGTGCATCATACATCATCAATTATGGTGGAAAATACAGCATTACACTCAAGGATATAAGCGGGACCCCACTTGTTGGAAAAAAAGTAACATTTACATTGAATGGAAAATACATCGGATCAGCCACCACCAAAAGCAAGGGCATTGCAACATTCACATTAACACCAAAAGTCCTGAAAGCTGCAAAATACGGCAAAAGGAATTTGATAATAAAATTCAGTGATTCCGACTACAAACTAACCAAAAAAACCGTTAAGATAACAATCACTAGAGAAAAGACAAAACTTTCCGCCAAATCAAAAGCATTCAAAAAATCAATCAAAACAAAGAAATTAGCTGCAATCCTAAAAAACAACAAAGGAAAAGCCATTAAAAATGTCAAATTAACATTGAAAGTTAAAGGCAAAACATATAAAGCTAAAACCAATTCCAAAGGTAAGGCAATTTTTAAAATCACAAAATTAACCAAAAAAGGAACATATAAAGCTAAAGTTAACTTTGTTGGGAACAGCTACTACAAATCCATTTCAAAAAGCATCAAAATTAAAATCAGGTAGCAATTTCCCATACTTATTTTTAAATATACGAGTCATTAGAATGCATCTGTTGGCAAGGCATCTAAAATAATTAGACGTAATGTCAATTATATTACAAGATAGCTGGAAAATAGGATTTGTAATTAATTTAAGACATATATTGTTTTAAAAAAAGTGGCTAATAACATAAAATACAGTGACAACACGATTATCCTTAATGCACTTGGAGTACAAGCAAGATTTAAAGTTGGAAAATATTATAAAATCAGATAATTATGAGCAACACTCAAAAGTTAAAAAAAAAATACCAATAAATGATATTGAAGCAAGATTTATGAAAGGAAAGAAAGGAAACTTCATTTAAATGCCTAGAAAATCAGAATATGAACTTTTTTGCAAAATATGTTAATCACACAAAAATCCAGAAAACCAGATAAAATAAAAAGAATCTACAATAATTACAAAACAAATTTAAAAGATTTCTGCAAAAGCACATCCATTAAAAACCAATTAAAACTCGATGTGACAATATTTAAAAAAAATCAACAACTCAAGCAAAATTTAATTTTGGCAGCCACCCTAAAAAAAAAGAAAAAATAATAAAGGTCAGATGACCAATATTATAATTTTTTAGCTTTGGATACGTGATCTGTGAATGGAAGTGGGTCATCACTACCCATACCTGGGATGTATCCGTAGACTTCTCTTACTTTGTTGTTTACAGTACTCCATACTTTAGCAACAGGGATTTCACATGGACATACTTCGGAACATTGACCACAGTTGGTACATGCGTCAACCATGTGTACTAAACGTGTTAAGTGGAAGAATGGAGCAGCAGGAGTGTATCCACCAGGTACCCATTCAGGACCTTCAGCTTCAAGACAGCAGTCTTCACAGAAACATAATGGACATGCTTCACGACAGCCGTAACATTTCATACATTTGGAGAATTCGTCTTCGTATTGATAGAATACGTCGATGATGTCTCCGGTAGTACCTGCGTAATCGATTTCTTTTTTAGCTTGAGATTCTTTTAGCATGAAGTTGTTAACGTTTTCTCTGATTTTGACACCTTTTGGATTTGGTTCTTCGGTAGCAATTAAACCTGCATCAATTACTTTACCTAAAACATCTGCACCAGTTTCGGAGAATACTTCAACAAAAGTAGCTTTTCCAGCTAAAGGACCGATAACTCCCCAGTTACCTAAAGCTAAGTCAGCGTTGGAAGGGATTTTGAGATTACATCTTTGACAGTTTTCTCTTCTACCCATACCTTGTTCTTCTAATTCATCGATTTTGAAAGCTTTTTCGCCGTCAGCAGTTTCCATAATGAGTTTACCTTTAGCGATTTCTTCTTTGACAACGTCTTTAGGATCTAAATCGTATACATCTCTAATCATGTTCATGGTTGGAACAGGTGACATTGTTCCACCACAGTTTACACCGATCATAATAACGTTTTCTTCGATGATTTTACCTTTTTTCATTAATTCACGGATGGTCATTGCATCACAAGGTTTACATGCAACAGCGAGTTTCATGTATCTTGCACCATCTAAGTATTTGGATACGAATTTAGCAATGTTTAAGGTACCACAGTGAATGGAACCTGCAGTTTTGATTACATCAGCAGGGTCAGTGATAAGGGTTGGTACACCATCATAAATATCGTGACCTTGGGTTACTCCAACAACACCGTCAACGATACCTTCTTCTAATAAGTATTTCATGATGGTAGTAACTACTCCACCGTATTCACCTTTTTGTTTGATGTCTTCGATAGCAGAGTATGCGTAATACATATCGTTAATTTTTGCGCTCATTTAAATCTACTCCTCAATTATTTACCTACTTTTACGGTGGTAGTTGCCATGTTTTCAGCTTTAATTTCGGTGTCAGTACCATCTTTGTATACTTCACCTTTCATTTCGACAACATCATCGAGTTTTTCTACTTCAATAGCACAAGCTTTCAATTCAACCATTTTGGATTTAGGGTCGAAAGAATCGGAGTTGGTCAATACATTTGCAGCACATTCTACAAAGTGCATTGGAATGTTTACAATACCTTCTTTGATGTCGTCAGTTACACGAGCAGGAATTGCGATTTCTCCTCTTCTAGAGAATGCTTTTACTACTTCACCGTTAATGATTCCTCTTGCTTCAGCATCTTTAGTGTTGATTTCGATGAATCCGGTTTTAACTTCGTTGGATAATGTTTCACATCTTCTGGTCATTGCAGCGTGATAGTGGAACAAGATTCTTGTAGTAGTTAATAATAATGGGTATTCATCATCTACAGTTTCAACAGGACCTTTGTGTTCTAATGCTTGGAAAACTCCTAAACCGTCAGGGTGTGCGAATTTTACTTTGTGCATTAATGGTTGACATGGATCATCTTCTGAAGGACAAGGCCAGTGAAGTGCTTCAGGAGTGTCTAATCTTTCACGGTTCATACCTGCCATGATAGGAGCACATTCTCTGATTTCTTCAAAGATTTCTTCAGCAGATTCGTAGTGGAATAATTCTCTTGGAACTCCCATTCTGACTGCGATTTCTTCCATGATTTTCCAGTCTACCCAAGCGCCTTCAGGAGGTTCTTGTG
>NZ_JBGUWC010000024.1:0-55535 GCF_045220775.1 Methanobrevibacter sp. | reverse complement strand
AAAAGCTGCGAAATCAACTATAAAAATAACTAAAAAATAAATTTAAAGAGAATTAATTTTCTCTTACTTTTTTTCTTTTACATATTTTGCATAAAAACCATCAGTATCAGCGTATATTGTATAAAACCCATATTCTTCTGCTTTTTTTATTGATGATTTGATATACTGCCTTCCCCAAGAAGTAATGGCTTTAGCGCATTCAAATGAATACCACCTAAATCGAGGAAACCCATAAATACCATACATGGTATTTGCAAGGCGTTTAATGGCTTGCTGCTGTACATCTAAAGCTTTCCTTTCGGTTTCATCTTCACAGGCTTTCATTTCACGTTTAATCCTGAAACGTTCCTGCAAAATCTTATCAATAACGGATGGAATAAATCCTTGGGGTTCCTTTTTAAACTTAAGTCCATGTTCAGGAGCAATATTATAATCCTCTTCATTTTCAACATCCCCTAAAACCATTACATCAGGGGATATGTTTTTTGAGATGATAATGCTAGGGTATAGGCTTCTAAAGTCGAATTGAACTAAGTTTTCATGCAACCCCTTTTCGGGTTCCCTTACGTATCCTCCTTCATTATCTTCTGCCGCTGCCCTATTGGCAAAGTTTGCTCCCTGTTTGTTTGGAACAATTTCATCATCAAAATAGGCTTGTTTTACTAAAAACCATTCTGCCTGTTGACCAGTTGCCATACGGGAAACATCAAATAAAGGTTGACCGATAATACGGGTAAGTTCTAAATTAAGCGGTAAGGTCTGTTCAGCTATTTTTAAAGTTGAAACGACATCATCCAGTGAATAATCAAATAGATTATCCAACTCTTCACCTTCATTGTCCCAAAATTCCCAAATTCTGTCCCCTGGAACATCAATCTTTTCTTCACCGAACAGCTCATAATAGACCCTTTCTAAAGTGTATCTCTCAAGGGTCATGTATCTTCTCATTACCAAATACAAATCAACATGAATCAATCCTTTAAAAGATGCGGCATTTGCATAACCCCTTCTTATAAATCGAATATCTGATCCATCCATTCCAATATCCAGATCAACTCCTAATATTTTAGCCCTATCCTTAAGATAAGGGAAATCGAAATTATCTGAGTTATATCCGACAATAATGTCAACATTATTGTCTTTAATGATATTTACAAACTCTTCAATCATCTCTTTTTCTGATGAAACTTGATTTACAAAGTTTTCCCTATCAGATGAATTTATTTTGGTTGAAATAACTTGATTAATGCCAAAATTACTTGCCACACCAATCATAATGATTTCATCCTCTTCTGAATTTGGCATCCCATGAGGATTTCTGACTTCCAAATCAAAGCTTAAAATACGGAAATTCTGTGGATTAACATCACTACGTTTTAAATCTTCGGTTAGCTTAATTATTTCAACATCATGCTTTGATGAATCCAAATCCAAAAAGGAATCCAATTTTTCTCCTGTTGCAGTGACTTCAGTCATTGGAATAACATCTCGATTCATCAGATATCTTCTGTAAAATGGAATATCAAACTCCCTAATTTGAATAACACTATCCAAATCCCTTAAGGTGTCCCTTTTTTTTGCAAGTTCTTGGGGATGTTTGAAAGTGACTTTTAAGAATTCCGTTTCGATTTGGAAATCCTTTTTAATAACTTTCTCAATGAAAACATCATCCAAATTATCTTCGATTTCTTTTACACATTCATTTACATCATCAGATAAAACATATAGATAAGGTTCAAAAGTATCATCTATCAAAACTACATTCTTGTCCCCATCCTTTGAAAATAGCCTAATTACAGGTTTATCCTCATAAGTAACATAATCTATATCTAAAATTACAACATTCCTCTGCATTTAGCCATCTCCAAGAAGATATTCCTTTCTATAACTGTCCAATACAGCATATGTTATTCCCAAAATTAAAGGTCCGATAATGAATCCGACAACTCCATAAACCAAAGGACCTGATAAAAATCCAATTAATAAAATCAAAGGATGAATGTCAGCATAATGACTTGAAAGGGCAGGCCTGATATACATGTCTACGCTACTGAGGAAGAATCCGAATAATAAAACAGTTATTGCCCGTGGATAGTTTCCGGAAGCTATATCTATAAAGAACAATGCCCAGTAAATTGGCCAAGGCCCAAAAACTGGAATCAATTGTAAAATACCAGTTATAACCCCTAAAAATACTCCATAAGGGTATCCTAAAATAGTATAACCGATACATCCAAAGATTCCTATGATTACTGAAGTTAAAAAGTGACCGAAAAATATGCTCTTCAATACATCCTTAACTGATTCTACAGTGTTATCAAAGAAACCTTTTGAATTGTCAGGCACAAAATCTTTAACAAAGCTTAAACATTTATCTCCATCACGAACAAAATAGAATACTGAACATACAAGGATAAATAAATCTAAAATGATATTGGCAAATTTACCAAAGAAACTTACTGAATAGTTTAGGATAAATGTTGCAATATCCTTGACATATGAATTTAATGATGTAGTAAGTGAAGAAGAATCAATATTTAATGGCAAATAAGTTAACATTTGTGAAATTGATTCATTAACACCACTATAGGAACTGTTTGCAAGCATTGATGAGATAACCGAAGAAATTTCAAATGTAATGTATCCAAACAACAGAATTAGCGGAATTATAACAACAACCATACCAATCAAAATTGAAATGGATGAGTATTTTAATTTTGTTTGGATTTTGCAAGCTACGGGCTTAACAATATATGCCAAAACAGCACCCAATATAATCATGTTTAACACAGGGAAAATGAACATTAACGAGAGGACTAGCAAGAAAATGATCAATAAAACCGGGGGAGTTAAATACTCCTTAATGTCGAATGCCATGGTATCACCTTAACTAATATTTTACACCGGAAGCGTCTCTTCTATATTTTCCAAATTCTGTGATTTTTCTTATTTTGTCATTTTCAAAAACAGGCCCTTCAACGCAGATTCTCCAACCTTCACTGTCAACACAACATTGTCCGCATACTCCAAGAGCACATTTCATGTATCTTTCAAGAGAATATTGTGCAGGTATGGATGCATCTTCAAGGATATCAAATATTCCTTTCATCATTATCTCAGGACCACATACAAATGCATAATCATAAGTTGAATCTTTAAGTAACTCCACTGTACAGTCTGTTGCAAATCCCTTAAATCCAAAGCTTCCATCATCAGTACAATGATGAATGTTTGCACCTAACTTTTCAAGCGAATCCGCATATAGCAATTCATCTTTAGTAACTGCTGCAGAAACAATATCAACATTATTTCCTTTTTCAAGCAAATCAGAAGCTATCGCATTAATAGGTGCCATACCAACGCCCCCACCAATAGCTAAAATATTCATGCCTTCAAAAGAATTGTTAAAACCGTTACCATAGCTGCCTCTAACACCTATCTTATCTCCGATTTTCAAATCATGCAATTGAGATGTGAATTCGCCGATATTTTTTACTGTGATAGCCAATTCATTATCGTTAATCTGGGCAATTGACATTGGTTTTTCATTTTTGAAATTCCAGACCATTACAAATTCACCTGGATTTGGCCTTCCCAATGCTTCCATATCCCAATCAAATTTAAAGGTTTTAATTGTAGGAGTTTCATCAATAACTTCTTTAATTTCAACAATTTTCGGTTCATTAATCATAATTACAACTCCCCATGTGCAAGTCCAACCATCTCATCGATGGATGAAAATCCTTTTTCAACCATGAATCTTTCCAAACCTTCGTTAATATGGCTGAATACTTCAACGCCTTCATCCATAATTGCAGTACCAATTTGAACTGCCCTTGCCCCTGCATAAATAAACTCTACAACATCTTCCCAGCTATAGATTCCACCAACGCCAATCAAGGGAATGTCAACAGCTTCATAAACAGAATAAACATTACTTATGGCAATTGGCTTAATTGCACGACCGCTCATGCCTCCAAATTTATTTGACAGAACCGGATGGGCAACATCAATGTTGATTTTCATGCCGGGACCTAATGTGTTGATTAAAGATAGGCAATCCGCCCCCGCATCTTCACAGGTTTTTGCAATTTCAGTGATGTCAGTCACATTAGGGGTTAATTTAGCGATAATCGGAACTTCAGCAGCATCCTTTGCAGCTGAAACGATAGTATGGGACAAATTGCAATCCTGCCCGATTGATGCGCCGTAACCATCCATAGCATGAGGACAAGAGATATTTAATTCAATCATATCAACAAATTCCTGAACATCTTCGACTAATTTTGAAAATTCATCAGGAGTCGCACCATAGATTGAAGCTATAACCACATTATTTTCCCTTTCAATCCTTTTCAATTCTTCCTTAAAGTTTTCAACCCCTGGATTTGAAAGCCCAATTGCATTGATAATTCCTCCTTCAACTGCAACGGTTGTCGGATTAACATAACCCGGATGAGGATTAAGAGAAAATGATTTTGAAACAACTCCTCCGGCGCCTGATTTTAAAATCCAATTCATTGATGAAGCATTGCTCCCCATAATACCTGCTGCCAACATCAAAGGATTTCTAAATTCCACTCCGCAAATATCTGTTTTCAACATAATATCAACTTTGTAATTAATTATTTAATTAGTTTTTGTTAATTTTTCAATTATTTCCTGATATTTTTCATTTTGTAATTTTAAACTTATTAGATTAGTTTTATTGGATTTGATTATTTCTTCTTTGGATTTGATTAGTTTTGCAATCTCCTCATCTTGTTTTTCAATTATTGAGTCTTTTTGTTTTAGCAAATCTTCATATGTTTTTGTGATTTTTTTAAGTTGAAGTTCTAAATTTTCACTATTGGAATTCAATTGAACCTTATAATCATCGATTAACGACCTTAAATATCTAACTTGATCCTGCTTATCCTCAATTATAACTTCTTTTTCCTTAATTTTTTCGGATAGATCATCAAGTTCCTTAAGCATGGCCTTATCATAATCTATTTTAGTATCCAGTTTATCCTCTAGATTTTTCTTTTCATATTTTAATTTAGTGGAATATAATTTCAGCTTGTTAATCTCTTCGATTTTATCCTGAAGCTCCATATTAAGCTCATCGATTTCCGCATTCTTCAGTTCCAACTCATATTTCAAATCGTTTATTCTTTCTTCTGACATGATTACAAATCCAAAAATAGAAATAATTCAATGAATTTAATTTAAATTTCAAATGAATTAAATCTTTTCATCATGACAATACTTATTAAAAATAAAAAGAATATTTAATCTTATGGAATGCTATATTACTTACTGCGTTAAAGGTTTTTACGCATTTGATAATGAAAATGAATTGATTTGTGAAAAGTTATTTCCAAGAGATGGAATAATCCAGAAACTAGCCGATATCAATGATAAAAAAATAGTTGATGAGGAACTGGAAATAATTGAAGAAGTATCTCAAGATTATGATGAAATTATTATTGAATCCAATAAAAGATTGTCCGATTATGACAATGATAAAATTACCATAAAAACACCTAATCAGGGCGGAGACTATCTAAGAGGAAACTATGATAAATTTGAGCTTGATAATGAAGGAATTACTGAAATCTACAGAAATCTGGCAATATACAACATCAAAAAGGCTTCAGCCTCCGAAGATAAACACCTGATTCAGGCCATCAATTCCATTGATGAAATTGACGAAAGCATTTCCAAGTTAATTGAAAGAATCAGGGAATGGTATGCATTATATTTCCCTGAAATGGATACCATTAAAAATAATGAAACCTACATCAAACTGATTTCACAAAACAAGACAAAAGACAAGATTATCGAATCCAAACCAGATGCATTCCCAAGCGAAATTATTGATATAGATGAAGACATCAATCCCCAAGACCTGGAAATAATGAACAATTATGCAAGTTCCATTTATGAACTTCAAAAAACAAGGAAAAACCTTGAGGAGTATGTAGATAAAAAAATGGAAGCTATTGCTCCAAATTTGAGACTGCTGGTTGGATCTTCACTGGGAGCCAAATTGATTTCCCATTCAGGAGGATTGAAAAGGCTTGCAATGTATCCTTCAAGCACCGTTCAGATAATGGGTGCTGAAAAAGCATTGTTCAGACATTTGAAAAGCGGAGACCGACCACCTAAATACGGATTAATCTATCAGCATCCACAAGTGAGGGGTGCTAAATGGTGGAATCGTGGAAAAATCGCAAGAATGCTTGCAGGAATGATATCCCTGGCTGTCAGAAGAGACGTATTCACAAAGACCTTTGATGAAAATATTTTTGAAGAATTTAAACTAAAAGTAGAAGAAATAGAAAAGAACAATCCGTTTCCAAATAAAACAGCTAAAAAAAGGAAAGAAGAAAAGTCTAAATCCAAAAAAAGTAAGAAAAAAGGTAGGAAAAATAAAAAGAGGAGATAGAGCATGAATGTTTATTTTAAAGATGGAAACATCGCTACTAAAAATTTGAATCCTGGAATATCAGTTTACGGTGAAGAATTAATTGAAGATGATGTTGAATATAGAATCTGGAATCCTAGACGTTCAAAATTATCTGCTGCTCTTTTAAATGGCTTAAAAAATTTGGAACTTGAGGAGGCTTCAAAAGTATTGTACCTTGGTGCATCAACCGGAACAACAGTTTCACATATTTCTGATATTGTAATCAATGGGAGAATATATGCGGTTGAATTTTCACCGACAACAGCCAAGAAATTGGTTCAACTCTCACGCCAAAGGCTTAATATTGCTCCGATTTTAGGTGATGCAACCAAACCTAAAGGATATCTCAACATTGCCGAAAAGGTCGACTTAGTGTACTGTGATGTTGCCCAACCAACACAAAGTGAATTGTTTATGAAAAATATGAATATATTTTCAAAGGATGAAGGTGTTGGACTTTTAATGATTAAGGCTAGAAGTATTGATGTAGTACAAAAACCTAAAAAGATTTTCAAGGAACAAGAGAAGAAATTGAAAGAGAAAGGTTTTAAGATTATTGAAAAAGTAAAACTGGAACCATACGAGAAAGACCATATTGCATTATTGGTGGAAAAAAATTTTTAAAAAAAAATAGCTATTTTTCACAATCAAATCAGAAAAAAAACGCTGTGAGAACTATAAAAAATTACTACAAAAACACCAAAAAAGTAATACTAAAATAGATATTAAAATATATCAAGTTTTTGCTATCCCATTATCTAATACCATATTTCACATGCAAAATACACTTTTTGTAGTTATTTAATATCCTTTTTTTATCATTGAAATTTATCCTAAAAAAAAATAAGTTTTATATATTCTATTTAAAATATCAATATTATATAATCTTTTTATACAATGGGAGGAATTTTTATTAAACATAAAGTTATTGTAGCTACGATAATTTTATTTGCTTTAATAAGTTTATCTTGCATAAGCGCAACAGATAACAATACATCAGATGAAATAATAGCACAAGATGGCATAAATGCTAATGAAATAGTAGCACAAACCAATTTATATGCTGAAGAAAAATTAACAGATGGAGAAAATGAGATTAGCGATTTTTCAACTTTAAATGGGGAAATTGCCAACTCAACAACAAGCACAATACAATTAACAAAAAATTATACTTATAACCCCGAAAAGGATTTAAATTATACTGATGGAATTATAATTGACAAACCCGATTTCACTATTGACGGACAAGGACACACAATCAATGGAGCAGGACTTGCAAGAATATTCAATATTACAACAAACAATGTTATACTGAAAAATATAAAATTCATGAAGGGTAATGCTACTGATAATGGTGGTGCAATATACTGGTATGGAAATAATGGAACAATCAACAACTCTAGCTTCGCCAATAACCAAGCAGATAATGGTGGTGCAATATACTGGTATGCATATAATGGAACAATCAACAACTCTCAGTTTACCAACAATACAGCAAAATCTGATGGTGGTGCAATCTACTGGCAAGGAACTGATGGAAATATTTCTAATTGTGACATCAACTCAACTTTTATTAATAATGGTGCTACTCGAGGAGGTGCAGTATTCTTTAACAATGAAACTGACAACATCATAATTGCTGGTTATTTTGAAGGTAATGTGGCTGAAAGAACTGGTGGAGCATTATGTTTCCAAGCTAAATCATCCAATAACATAATTTCTGCCGACTTTTATAATAATAGTGCAATTGAAGCCAGTGGAGGAGCAATATTTTTCTACAGTTTGGCCGAAAACAATAGTTTCGAAAGCATTTTCATGAACAATTATGCACTCTATGGCGGAGGAATCTTTTTTTACAAAAAAGCAAACAACAATAGATTCAACTGCGATTTCAGATTCAATGTAGCAGAATCCTGCGGTGGAGCAATCTTTTTCTACAATACCACTAATAACAATGAATTCACTGGTTATTTCATTAACAACTCTGCTTTGGGAAAGATTAGTGTTGAAGTTGGAAATGGAGGAGCAATAACATTTAAGGATACTTCATGCAATAGCATATTCGATTGTGATTTTGTCAATAATACTGCTGCTTTGTGTGGTGGAGCTGTAAATTACAGACAAACTCCCCACAACATAACATTTAATGGTGATTTCATTAACAATAATGCCACTTTTGGTGGTGGAGCCAGTTTCCTAGAAAACTTAGAAGAGATAGTCTTTAATGGCGAATTCATTGGAAATTCTGCTGAATATGGTGGTGAGATAGCTGTTGATGAAGGAGTTATTGAAAATGTCGCATTTAAAAATAATCATGCTAAATCAGGAGGCGCAATCTATTTCAATAATAGCGGAGCAGTCATTAACTCTAATTTCACAAACAATTCAGCAGATGATGCTGATGATAGTTGTGGAGGAGCAATTTGTTTTAATGCTAATGGAACTGTAATCGGCTCTAAATTTGTAAACAATACTGGTGGTTATTATGGGGGTGCAGTTTACCTGTGGATGGATGGAACAATTAAAGATTCTCTCTTCAACAGTAATGAAGCGCAAAATGGTGGATCATTATGGGTTTATGGTGCCCTTGAAGTTGACAGTTGTAATTTCAAAGATAACTTTGCAAGAATTGGAGGGGCAATTGAATTTTGGAAAAGTGGAATTGTAGAGAATTCCAACTTCAATAATAATACCGCAAAGTTCAATGGAGGAGCAATTTCATCTAATGATAATGTAAAAATTAGTAATTGTAATTTTACTGGCAATTCCGCAATTGACAATTCTGGTGGTGCAGTCTACATTTTTGGTTTTGGTGAATTTTATAATATTAACTTCACTGACAATTACGCTTCATATTGTGGAGGAGCAATCTACTTTAATAGGAATGGAACAATCAACCAATCTATTTTCACAAACAATAACGCTGAGGAGGGTGGAGCAATTTCGACTAAGGGAAATCTCATAATCAGCAATTCTGGATTCATCAGCAATAGTGAAAATTGTATTAATGTTAAATCAGGAAGCAAATTAACTTTAAATAATGTTTCAAGTGATGCTAAATTAGTAAATGATACAATAAGCATGGATATTCTTGAAGTTAAAGATGTTGTTTACGGTAACAATATCAACATTAAAGTTCAAGTAAAAAGTAGTGTCATATCTCTATTGAGCATCGGTAAAGTAGTTGTTGAGGTCAATAATGTTGAATATGGTGCTGATGTGAAAGATGGAATTGGAATAATTGTTATTCCAGGATTATATGCTAGAAGTTACAATGCAAATGTTACATACATTGACAATAACGTATCAAGATCTGAAATTCCTGTTAATTTCACTGTAAATAAAAAAGACATTACAATTAATGCGAAAAATGCTGCATATGCTATTAACTATGGTGGAACATACAAAGTTAGTTTCAAAAATGTAACTGACGGCACTAAAGTAATATTCACATTAAACGGCAAAAACATTGGAACATCTACCATCAAAAATGGAGCTGCTTCAATAAAGTTAACTGCAAAAATCTTAAAAACTGCTAAAGCAGGTAAAAAGAACCTAGTTATTAAAATTGAAAATAGTAATTACAGCCCAATAAGCAAAACTGTTAAAATTACTATCAATAAAGAGAAAACAAAAATAACCGTTAAAGCAAAAACATTCAAAAGAGCTAAAAAAACAAAAAAATACTCAATTACCTTGAAAAACAGCAAAAACAAAGCAATGAAAAAAGTGAAAGTTACCTTAAAAGTTAAAGGTAAAACATACGTTGCAAAAACCAACAGCAAAGGCAAAGCAACATTTAAAATTACCAAATTAACTAAAAAAGGAACTTACAAAGCAGTTATCAAATATAAAGGAAACAAATATTACAATAAAGCAACTAAAAATGTTAAAATTAAAATCAAGTAGGTACAACACGCATCTACCACCCTTCTTTTTTTATTTTCAAAATACCCTCAATGAGGATCTTGATAAAATTGACCTGATTGTAATAATTTGCTAAAAAAAATAAATTTTCCACCATTAAATAAAAATCAAAAGATTCAAATTGATTTAATTTTTTAGGACATTGCCAAAAAGAAAGAATACTAATCCATAGCCAAAAAAATATCATCACACTACTCCAATAAATATCAAAGCATCATAAATTACATAAATTAACCCCTTTGAAAATTACACCAGATGAAAAAGACAATCATTAATTTTACAAATAAAACTCTCCAAAATAAGAACATGTAAAATCTTAAATTGAAATCAAAAAAATATTAAAAGAAAACATAATATAAAGTTTTTAAAATTAATCAAATCATGGAATAAGACAAGTACAAAAAAGGCAATAATGCATTGTCAATGAAAGAAAAGTTTTTAAAAAAAATCACCTGTTTTGCAAGTGATAATCAGAGAAAAAATAGCTCTGAGAAATATAAAAAATTACTACAAAATTCGCTAAAAAGTAATACTTAGATACCTTTTTATACTAGAAAATTAAATATTTTATATGCTAATGCAAATAAAATAAAAGTTCATTGAAACGTCCTTTAGGTTGATTCACTCTATTAATCACTCCATTTAACTAAAGCCTAAAGGCATGAACTTATTTTATTAAAATACTGTTTTTTAAAAGATTTATTTTTTTAGACGAATTTGCTTATTTTATTCTAAAAAGTATTACTTCAATGAGCTTATATTCCAATATAAAATTACATATAAAATTAAAAATTTAAATCATTTGAAGTGAAACAATAAAATTAATTTTCAACTGAATACAATTTTACAACTTTAAAATAAAATTGATGTTAAAAAGTTTTGAAAAAATTAGCCCCATACAAAAGAGTTTTGTCCGACATAATTTTTTTGATGACTACTGAAATATGGAAAACTTGAAGTGCAACAAATATTGATTTGACAATGCATTAAAATGAAGTTATTCAAATATTAATAATAATAATGCCACGTAAAATAAGAATGCATTAAGCAAGTATATGAAAAACAGCAATATGATATGCTAATGTATATGAATCTATATCTTTTTAGAAATTATATCAAAAATTATTTTTGCGATTTCTCTTTTAGATGCTAAAGGAACAGATATAACCTCATCATCAACAATCAACACTTCATTATTGTCAGATCCAAAATGACACCCATTTTTAGAAATATCATTTGCTATAACCAAATCAGTACCTGCCTGTTCAATCTGTTTTCTAGCACAGCAAATAATATCCTCTTTTGAAATGTTAAATTCCGCCTTAAATCCCACCAAAAATATATCCGGATTAATCTTTTTAACTTCTCGAATGATTTTTGTGGTTGGTTTTAAATTCAAGAATAAGGAACTCTCAGAATCAATCTTTTTATCGTATTTTTCATTGAATTCGAAATCGGAAACTGCAGCAGTAGCTATGAAAATATCAAAATCAGGAACTAAACTTAAAACGACTTCATTCATCTCGCTACTTGTTTCAACATGGATAACATTGAAAACTGAAGGGATTTCAATACTGACATTAGCAACTACCAAAGTTAAATCGGCACCCCTAATGTAAGCTTCCTTTGCAAGCGCCAAACCCATTTTCCCAGAGGATTTATTGGTAATCCCCCTAACCGAGTCAATAGGTTCGTATGTTCCTCCAAGACTGATTAAAATTTTTTTGCCTTTAATACGATCAATCCTTCTTGTTCAAATTAATTGTTCTTAATGACTCGAGGACAATATCTTCCTTAGACGGGAATTTAGCTTTTCCTTCGTCCATTCTTGGTTTAATAAAGCCAGCTGATTTTTCCTCTTTAATCTTTTCGATATTGCCTTTAATAGCTTTATACATTGAATCATGCATTGACGGTACAAACAATATTGGTGTATCATGACCATAAGCCGTGATTAAAAGAGTGGAAATTGGGTCATCAGCAATTTTGTATGCGAATTTAGAAATTATATTGGCAGTGGCTGGAGCAATCAATATCAAATCTTCCTGGGAATATTTAACATGCTCGATTTTTCCTGTCAATTTTGTTACAACTTCACTGCCTGTAGCAAACTCCATAGCGTTGGGATGTATAATTTCACAAGCCGCCTCGCTCATGAAACATTTTACTTCAACATCATTGCGCCTAAGCTCACGAGCTAATTTAATAGATTCAGTAGCTGCAATACTTCCTGTAACACATAGTACAATCATAAAAACACCTATAAAAAATAATTAGGTAATTTGGATATCTGATAGAATATAATCAAAGATATACAGATTATCTTCGAAATCTTGAGGTGGTGCGCTGTATAATAAAACATAAGCTTGTCCACCTTTTTCAAACCAAACAGCCTTATGTTCTTTTTCAACTCCATCTTGATTGGAAGTGTAAATATATTCAACTGCATTAACATTTCCAACCATCACTCCTCCGGAGGATATTAGGTCATAGGAGGAATCTCCTTGCATTGATTTATATGTATCATTTACATAAGTATAAAATTCCCCTTCAAGAGGTTTTTTCTCAAAGTTAATGTTGACCTGGCCAACACCGGATGAATCAACTGAATCCAGTTTGGATATTGCCATAATAGAATAATTTGAAGTGGACTCCGAATATCCCCAGTTAGAAGGATAATGGATAAGCAATCCTCCTTTTGATAAAGTTAACATAGTAACTTCAGAAGAGTCAACATTATCTGCAGCACTAATACATGAAATAACACCAATAAGGACTATTATGAGTGAAATAATTAAAATACTCTTTTTTAAAACATCATTTTTCATAAAATCACCTTAATTAAGGATAGTTTCACTATTCCTCACTGCCTCCTTCACTTGATTCTGAACTACTGCTTGAATAGTCACTACTTGAAGAACTACTGCTAGAAGAACTACTACTTGAAGAACTGCTAGAAGAATCGCTGCTATATGAGTTACTGCTTGAAGAACTGCTAGAAGAATCACTACTGTAATATCCGCTATCCGAAGAACTGCTTGATGAGTAATCCGAACTATAAGACATGTCTTCAGTAGTTTCAACATCATCATTATGGCTTGAATCATCTTCGCTTGTGTAATTGTAATATGAAGTGGTCGGTGTTGTATTTTGAACAACAACTTCATCAATTTCAGGGAATGCAGTATCAGTAACAATAGCGACAGTAGTTGTTTCAGATATGTTGTCAAAATCTAAATTAAAAACACCATAGCCTACGCCAACAGTAAATCCTAAAACTAAAATCAACAATAATAACAATTTAAAGGTACCACTGTCCATTGATTCCTTTTCTTTTTTATTATATTTGGCATCATCTTTTTTAGGATTGATAATATATTTTTGAACTAAATCCTGTTCTTTTTCTTTATTATTTTTGGCGGGTTTTTTAGCTTTTTTCTCTTTAGGGTCATAAGAAGATTTGCCTTGCATAGACCTTATTCTACGAGTAGCTTCTTTTGCATCGATAGAATTTAATTTATCTTCATACTTAGACCTGAAATAACTATATTTTTCTGGAGAAATCTTACCATCTGCATAATCAGATTCTAAACTATCCATAATCTGCAGAAGTTTATCTCTATCATTCGGCATAGTTACCCTCCCTGAATTTATTATAATATAATTTATACTAAAACATTAATTTAAAGTTTGCCTACATTTGAGGATAGGAACCTAAAATTTTTAAAAAATAAGTTTTTTCATCAATTTCATTTATAATGTCCTCAAAAATAGCATCTTTTCGATGGCCGATATAATCAATGAAAAATAAATATCTGCCCAAACCTTTCTTCGAAGGCCTGGATTCGATTTTGGTCAAGTTAATATTATTCTTTTGAAAAATTCCTAAAACATCATATAATGCTCCAGGTTTGTCCTCATAGATAGAAAATATAATTGAAGTTTTATCCCTGCCGGTCGGCTCATGATCCTCTTTTGAAACCACAACAAACCTTGTCTCATTATTGTCAGTATCTTGGATATCATGTTTTAGAATTTCTAAATCATATAATTCTGCAGCCATTGAATTGCCTATTGCCGCTTTAGTTTTATCTCCAATAATATTTTTAGCGGCATTTGCAGTGCTAATTGCGTAATGCGGTTGAATATTATTCTGACTGATAAACTCCTGACATTGGGCTATGGCTTGAGCGTGAGAATATACGTCTTCAACATCTTCCATTTTAGTGCCCGGATTTACAATTAAATTTTGATTGATTGGAATAATGATTTCTTTAAAAATCTTTAAATCAAATTTATTTGCTAGAGAATCCAATGTAATTCCAACAGGCCCCTCAATTGAGTTTTCAATTGGAACAACGCCATATAATGATTCATCATTTACAACACTTTCAAGAACTGCCGGAATAGTACAATATGGGATTAGATTATCACCAATAATGCTTGCAGCCTCATGTGTGAAAGTTCCTTTCGGTCCTAAAAATGAAATTAGCGGCATGTTAATATCCTCAAAAAAAAATAAAAAAAAAGATAATTAAGATTCTAATTTTTCAATTAGCCTTAATATATCAGTTTGTGTTATGATTCCAACAAGCTTGCCGTCTTCGATAACAGGCAAACCGTTGAATCCTGTTTCCATCATTATGTTTGAAACCTCAGTTATTGACATTTCTTTTGAAACATAACATGGATTGGAAGACATTATGTCTTCAACTAAAACCTCTTTGATTTGAGATTTTTGATATTTTTCAGGAACGTTTTTTCTAAAGTCGATGAATGCCCTCATCAAATCTTTAGAAGTTATCATTCCTACAAGTTTGTCATCGTCGACTACAGGTAATCTTCCAACATTATTATCCAGCATTTTCCTTCTTGCGTGAACAAGCCTATCTGCTGGAGAAACATCAATTACCTCTTTTGACATTATTTCTTTTACAGCAATCTTATCAAATGCAATTCCAACAGCGAGAGTAACGAAATCTGCTTTGGAAACAATTCCTACCATTTCGTCCCCTCTCATGACTGGAACAGAACCTATTCCTTTGTCCAACATTATTTTTGCTACATCTGCTAATTGCATTGTTTCAGGAACTGTAATTACATCTTTAACCATTACAGATGAAATATGGAATCTTGATGCAGGCATATTTTCAGCTTTTGAAGATCCAAGCTTATTAGCTATGTCTCTTTCAGAAATAATACCAACCAATTCTTTATGATTAGTTACAGGTAAACGAGAAACATTATGTTTACGTAACAATTTTAATGCATCAGAAAGATTTTGATCTTTGTCTACAGTGATTAACTCTTCAGACATCAAATTCTTAATTTGCATATTATCATCTCCTATTTGTGTTTATAATCTTTTAACTGCTCTTAAGACATCTCTTTCAGTTATAATTCCAACAACAGCATCATTTTTAACAACTGGAACTCCACCAATATTTTCATCAGCAAATAATTCGCATAATTCGCCAATAGTCATATTCGGTTCAACAGTTATTGGGTCTTTAACCATAATTTCAGAAATTGTTGTTTTTAACACATCGGTTGCTAAATTAGAATTTAAATGATCAAACAATTCTTTTGCATTTAAGAATCTAATAACATCAGTAGATGTTAATATACCTAATAATTTTTTAGCTGCTTTAGAAATATCCGCTTCACCACCAACGATTGGAATTCTTCTTAAACCGTTTCTTACCATGATTTTACATGCACCTTCAAGAGGAGTTCCGGGAGTGGTGGTAAACACTTTAGCGCTCATGTAATCTTGTACAGTATCTTTACCAGCCATACCTGCCAAGGACAATGCAATATCCCTTTCAGTTACAATACCTACAAGTTTATCATCAGCGTCAACAAGAGGAATAGCACCTAATTGGTGGTCTAACATACATTCAATAGTTTCACCAATAGAAGCTTTATTGGATAATGTAATCAAATCACGAGTCATAATTTCTTTAACTGGTTCATTAATAGCAGCTAAGAAGTTATCTTCATATTTTTTCTCAATAATGTTGAATTTTTTTCCTCCACCAAAGAAATCTAATATATCCATTACTGTAACAATACCTAATAACTTACCAGAACCAGGATCTGAAATTGGTAACCTTCTGAATTCATGTTCCATCATTACTTTAGCAGTATCTTTGATAGATTTAGTTGGAGGGATTGACACAACATCTTTGGTTGCAATAGCCATTATGTCCCCTTCTCTATCGTGAACTTTTGTTTCGTGTTCAACTGCACCTGTATTTGATTTTCTATTAATGGATGTTTTATCTTTCATTTACACACCTCTAATCTACAATCGCTATCAATAAAATAAAATCAAAATATTAAAAACAAAATCACTCAATATCCAAAATCTTATGGATTTGAGGAATGGTGGAAACTTCAAAATATTGCCCAACAACTTCGGAAAACTCGAATAATCTAAAATTAATGTTTTTCCATTCTCCTAACGGACTAGAAGGTTGGATAATTATTTTAAGGTTGCTTTTGCTTGAAATATTTTCTGATAATTTTACAACTACCTCTTTAAATGACTTTATTTTTGTTGATGGCAATATAACTACTTTACAATATACATTTATGGACTTCGCCATTAATAAATTTAGTGATTTAATCTCATTTAGAAAAATTTCATCGTCAAAATCACCGTCAAAATGTTCAGGTAGCTTAATATCTAAAGAAACAATATCTAATTTATCAATCAAATCAATATTGTCTGGTAAAGTCCCATTTGTTTCTAGCATGATATTTAAATTAAAGTTCTTGCTAACCTCTGAAATAAAGTCAGGATATAGGCTAGGCTCACCTCCAGTAAATGAAATGGTCTTGCAATCAGGAGTGATGAGTTTGTTAATTTCCTCCGTAACTTCTTCGGGAGTCATCAATGTTCCTGATTTTTCGGATTTACTATCATTGGTGTCGCAATAACTGCAGTTCAAGTTACAACCTGCAAAACGGACAAAAATCTGTCTTTCCCCTATTAACAACCCTTCACCTTGAAAAGAAGAGAAGATTTCAATGATTGGAGCTTTCATTCTAGATCTTTCCTGTAAACTGCACCCTGCCCGATTCCTTCATTGACGCAAATAGAAACATATTCTATATTGTCATAATCTTCGGATAGCTTTTTAGCCAGTGTTTCTGCAAAGAATTTGGACAATTCTTCTGCGGAAGTATAAGGAAGAGGCAAGAATACGCAATCCACTGAGGGCAAGGAGTATCCCTTACCGTCAATTTTCAAATTTACTGTCAATTCCTTTTTCAAATCAAAGATTGAATCCTTATCCTTGTCAAAGTCCTTAATGTCAATCAGTTCATTATAGACTGGAATCAACATTCTGTGATCGAGTTCATCACACATCGCCTTGGTGATTGCCTTGACATCCTTGAAATCCACAACAAAATCAAAATTGCCAGCTCTTTCCCCTTCAATTTCAACATCAACGAAGTATGAATGGCCATGAATATAACCGCAGGACTCATGACCTGGAATTATGTGAGCTGAAGAGAATCTTAAATTAGATTGAATACCGTTAATTAATATTTTCATCCTAACACCTTTGTTTTACTTATATCATTTTCAATTGTTTCCAATTCGCTTATAAATCTGTTTACTGTTTCATTAATTAATTCTAATAAATTATCTTCTGTGAAAACTTGCTCGTCATTTACTTTAATATCATAAAGACCGATTGTATCAACATCATCAGGAGTTCCTTTGTCCTCCAAGTTAAGTGCAAAGTGAATCTTTGCGGAGCTTAAGGACACACTGGCTATTGATATGGATAGCTTTCTCTCATCAACGAATATGTCATCGCCTTCACGGGTTGTATTAACGCCATATTCTGTTAAAATCTCTCTAAAAATCATTACAAGAAGCCTTTGTCTAAGATATGCAATCCTCATGTTCGGAGGCTGCTGGTCGAAAAACTCGCAGATGAAGTTGACCATATGATTTGATTTGATTTCCAAGCCTACATCTGCAAAGTCTTTTAAATTATCTGGAGTAATGTTGACCGGACCAATCCAGGTTATGATTGAAGATCCGTAGATTCCGAATTCCTGGAAAGCCCATGATGGATTAATCTGGCTTCCATCATATTCGAATATTTCACTAATATGTTTATGAGTAATTGTCATGATAAAACCTAAATAAATAATTATACTATTCTATATAGTAGTTACAAGCTTATAAAATGAACTCAAAATTTATATGACAAATATTATTTAATGAAAAAATCAAAGTTAAAATCAGGAGATAAAACCATGGAACAAGTAAGAACAAGAGACTTCATTTACACAAGCGATGATTTATATTTCGCATCAACCAATTACATTCATCCGGAAGACAGAGTGATTTCATTTTTAAGATATGTGCCTGACCCTAACGGAGACCGTGAAAAGGACGGGAAAAGATACCGGAAAGTAGGATCTGAAGAAGCTTACACATATTTAAGGGAAAATCATCCTGATTATTTGTATTTCAGCAATGTTACAAATGTTGAAATGATGGGCGTTCCCCTAGACAAAGTCGTGAGGATAATCAAACCTGAAAATAGGCTTTTAGGTCTTAAAAAGACTTTTGAAAGCGGTGGAGAAGTCAAAAATCCAGAACTGATTGCAAAACTGATGGACGTTGCCGACTTTTTCCATTTCATGGCGGACATCCCATATGACCATCTCGGGATTTCAGGCTCAATCCTGCCGGGACTTCAAAAGGATGACGTTTCAGATTTGGACTTTGTAGTCTATGGCCTTGACAACCACAGAAGGGCAATAGCCGCCTTTAAGGAACACCGTGGAAAAGAAGTCTACATCGAGGAAGTGGACAAACATATCACAGTTCAGGGAATTACCAACGATTACTGGGATTTCGTATACGATAAAAGGATGTTTGATGAAAGCCTGACCAAAGAAGAGTTCAGATGGTATGAAAACAGAAAAGCGAATAGGGGAACCATTAACGGGACCTTATTTGACATTCTAGCTACCAAAGATTATGATGAAATCGAAGGAACTTGGGGAGATACCGTTTATGAGCCTCAAGGCATTGCACAGATTGAAGCCGATATCGTAAGCGCTCTTGGAGCATTCGATAACCCCTCACTTTACACAATCGAAAATGTTGAAGTCCTTGATGGTGTGGATGTTGATTTGACTGAAGTTGTTTCATTTACACACACTTACGCAGGCGAAGTGGTTGACGGTGAGCATGTAATAGCTAAAGGAAAAGTGGAAAAGGTCATTGTAAACGGCGAATTCAGAAACTACAGGCTTGTTGTTGGAACCACCCGTGAAGCTATCGATGAGTACTTGAAGCTTAAAGAGAGCCCTGCTTAGGATATTAAATGTTTTCTAAAAAAGAAAAAGAAGTCTAGGGATTAGACCCTAAACTCTATTTAATTACTATTTTAAAAGTCACAGTTTTAAAGGTGGATGCTTTGTAATTGGCATTACCTTTTGCTTTGATTTTTACTTTCACTTTATAGGTTCCTTTCTTAAGGCCTTTGGCAACAGTGACTTTACCTGTTTTTTTGTTGATGGTGATTTTCTTGTTACCTTTTACTTTTTTATAGGTTAATGTTCCTTGGCCTTTTTTGGTGAACTTGACCACTTTAGTTACTTTAAGTTTCTGTGCTTTCTTTTCAAGTTTTGAGAGTTTAACTTTAGCAGTTTTGGCTTTGACTTTTAAAGGATTAGCAGCCTTGTTGATCTTAAAGGTTGCTTTTGTAGTTCCCTTGTAAGCACCGATTCCAGTAACTATAACGGTATATGTTCCGACGTTTTTAGGTGAAGCTGACCATTTGAGAGTATAGTCAACGCCCTCTTTTAGAACAGCACCATTAGTTAAAGTAACAGTTGGCTTTTGGACTTTTGCATTATATGTAAAAGCGGTTTTGGATAATTTTACATTAGCATTAGCAATATTTTTCTTTACTTTCACAACGAAATATTTTTCGTATTCTAAAGTGACTCCATAGACTTCAATAAGATGAGTGCCTTCTGTTAAACCTGAAAATGTACGTTTCACAGCAGTGCTATTATCAAATGAATCTGCGCCTATGTATTCCCCATCAAGACAAAAACCTATATCACCCGCATTATGACCTGTTACTGTAATAGTTAAAGATTCACCAATATTAATTTCACTTTCGGAGATGTTTGACGATACATCTGGTGAGTTTTTAAAGACATACACATCAAAAATCTCTGTATAGTTTTTACCATCAATTGTATATTTTACAATAAAATAATAGTCATCTTCTTTTGTTAATACAGGCAATGGCACCTCACTTGAAGAAGCACTGATTGAATGAGTTAATATTTTTGTACCGGCTTCATATTCATGAGTGGTGTCATTGTAGACTGCATTATACAAAGTTACACTTCCTTTAAAATTGCCCGGTGCATTAAAAACAATATATGATACTTCGCCAATAGCCGCAGAGTTAGGCTGTATGAAATACGGTTCAAAGATAAATGGAACATACTTTTCCTCAGTAAGACCACCATATGTGAGTTTAACTGTATGATTGCCTAGGAAATCTTCAGCAAATACATTTATACCATCCAAATCACCAGCACGGATTTCAACATCCCAAATAGCATCTGCTCTATTAAATTCCTTATTATAATATGTCTTATTATCAATGGTAACTATAACTTTACCATCTAAATAATCATCATCACCGACCCACGCAATATAGTCATAATCGGCAGAAACTGTATCACTAACATATATACTAATATCCCCTACTGATAAACCTTCAACATTAAGATCACTTGCATCGTATGACAACGCATCATCTGCATCATCACTTGCAATACTTTCCTCAACTTGATTTTCAAGAGCCTCTTCTTGAGAATCTTCAACTGTTAGCGCATCATCTACATCTTGAGACAACTCAACTGCATCATCAGAGATTGTTGTATCTTCAATAGCGCTAACAGAACCTATTGTTAAAATAGCTAGCAGCAAACAGGCTACCAGCATTACCTTTTTATGTTTCATTTTAAACAACCTCAATTAAAATTATTGATTATCTAATCAATAGATATGTATATATATAATGAATATTGTATTTAAAATAAATACATAATAGACCGTTTTTAATTAAAAAATAAGGTAAAAAATAGATTACATCAAAAAATAATGAGTTATTACTGTTAACATTAACATCCCCCAGATATTGAAGACTTATTCTTAAATTAGATGTGAATTAAGGATTGATTTCCTTATTTTTCATTATTTTTTCAAATCTGAACATGCCTTCCTCCAATGAAAAGTTATCGTCGGGATTGTTCAAATCAGGATTTTTCTCATTGAAAAACTCCACAATATGAAATCCTAACTTATTTACATAAAAATGAATATTTCTTTTGTCAAAATACGGAGTGCAAGTTTCCCATACTTCCGTATTGGGATACATTTTTTCCAATTCCTTCCAGATTGACTGGCCCAATCCCCGACTTTGGATGCCAACTTTAACAAATAGGAAATCCAGATTATTGTGATTTGTCTTTTCATTAATCGTGATGACGGCACCTCCAATGATTTCGTTGTCTTGATTAACTACTTCAAAAGCATGACTGTCTTGCCTATTCAAGCAGTCATCAATGTCCTTTTCAGGCAGAACCAGTTCTTCGCATTTACCATATACTGACTCGTAACCCTGCTGAAAGGCTTCCTGCAAATGTTTCTTGAAAGAAACTACATCATCATCTTTCAATTTAATTATATTCATGTTTGTCTCCGATGCCATTGAATTTATTTATAAAGTAATATTATTTAAACCCAAAACACCAAAATAATATTAACGTGATAAAATGACAGAACAGAAAAAATCAGAATGGAACAGTACTCTTGCATTTATGATGGCAATGATTGGTTCTGCTGTTGGTCTTGGAAATATCTGGCGTTTCCCGAATGTCTTATACTCCAACGGCGGAGGATCATTCATGATTCCTTATATCGTATCATTATTCCTCCTTGGAATTTCATTTGTTCTCGTAGAATATGCCGTCGGTTTTAAATTTAAAAGGTCACTTGCAAGAATATTGTTCTCAGTCAGTAAAAAATTAGAGCCAGTAGCATGGTTTATCCTGCTAATCGTGTTTTTGATAACAACATACTACGTTTGTGTTGTCGGATGGGACTTGATTTACATATTCTTAAGCCTTACAAAAGCATGGGGTTCAAATCCTGATTTATACTTTGCAAATAATGTCCTTCAAGCAACAGACTCAATGTCTGGGCTGTTTAAAATCGTTCCGACAGTGCTTGCATCAGTATTTGCCATCTGGTTTATTGCATGGTTCATCCTTAAAAGAGATTTGAATGATGGAATTGGGCGTGCAAGTGAAATTCTATTGCCTCTGCTTTGTTTGATTGTTGTGGGTATTGTTGCATTCTCATTGACATTGCCCGGTGCATCAATTGGATACTCACAGATATTTACTCCTGATTGGAACGCCCTAACCAATCTAGATGTTTGGTTAGCCGCTTTCGGACAAATCGTGTTTTCACTTAGTTTAGGTATGGCAATTGCAATGACATATGCAAGCTACCTTCCTGAAGGCTCCAAACTGGTTGACAGTGCCTTAATCGTAGCATTCTCAAATTCAGGTTTTGAAGTGTTTAACTCCATTGGGATATTTTCCATCTTAGGATTCATGACACTTTCAAGTGGAATACCATTCAATGAACTTGTAACAGAAGGAACCGGCCTTGCATTTGTAGTTTTCCCACAGGTATTCAATATAATGGGTGATGTTGCATATATCGTTGGTCCATTATTCTTCCTGTGCATATTGTTTGCGGGAATCACTTCAGTCATTGCGCTTCTTGAAGGAGTATGCTATTCCATTTCGGAAAAATTCCTTATTGAGCGTAAAAAGACCGCAACCGTAGTTTGCATTGTTGGATTTTTCGTTTCCACCATCTTTGCAACAGGTGCCGGAAGCACAATTTTAGGAGTGTTTGATGCATACTTAAACAATTTCGCTCTGCTCTTTGCGATACTTCTTGAATGCATAATATTCGGTTGGATTTACAAGTTTGATGACTTGATTGAAACCTTGAACAACAATTCAACCATTAAAGTGGGCAAAACCTGGAAAACAGTTATCAAATACATTTTACCTATATGCATATTCGGTCTTTGGGGACAAGGGGTTTATTCAACAATAATTAATGCAGATGGGCTTAGTGCAACCATAATGACAATATTGACTGTACTGCTGATAGTGGTTCCGATTGTCTTTGCAAAATTGCCTGCAATAAACAAACATTACTACGATGTTTAAAATTTATCTTTAATAGCTAAATAAATAGCTATTTCCTTTTTTTATTTTATTTAAAAGAATTTACATCATCTATAACTTCTAATTATTTATATCATTAATTTTAAAGTAATATTACTTAATTTTAGAGGTTATTTTATGATGAACATATCTTCGATTAAAACACATATGTATTGTCCGATGAAGCTCTACATCCAGAATCATATTGATGTAGAGGAAAACAAAGATTACCAGCTCGCAATCGAGATTAAAAAGCTTAAAATTGACATCCAAGATTTGATACAGAAAAATATGCGCAAAATCAAAAAGGAAATGAATTTGATTGAAATTGAAAGCATATTGTCTGAAAACATCAATTCATACATTGAAAGCACAGCAGATTCCATCAAATCCATGAATTTGGGAATCGATGATGAGCAAATCAGCGATATAATTGCCGATTCATATTTCAACATTAAAATCAAAGCCCTAAAAACAAAACAGGCAATGACAATATTGGATAAGCATGCCTTTGAAATAATAGACATGTTTTTCCCGAATTGTATGTATTCATATTTGCTGAAGGATTCCAGGCTTGAACTTATTGGAATGTGCGACAAGATAGAAATAATCGATGGAAAATACTATCCCGTAGCCATCAAAAGCTCCAATCCTCCCCTTAAAGGAGTTTGGGACCAGGATGCCATAGAATTGGTGGCATATGCAATACTTCTTGAAGAAGAGTTTGACACGGAAGTCTTTGTCGGCTTTGTTGATTATGAAAAGATAGGTGACAGAAGACCCGTCGTAATGGATGTCAATCTTAGAAAAGGATTGTTTGACGTGATTCGTGAAGTCAAGGAAATAACTGACAACAAAAGACTTCCCAACGTTAAAAAGAATAATAAAAAATGCGGTAAATGTGAATATAAAGATATTTGCTTGAAAGATTGATTTACACCTCCTAAAATACTAACAACAACTTCTACTTTGAATAATGAATGAAAAAATCTATTTTTATTCACAACGGAGGTGTAGCGTATGAAAATAATGTTACTAATAACATTTCTTGTGGTTACCTACCACAGTAACATACTAACTATCGCCCTATTGATGTAGATATTGAGATCTTAATTAGTCATTAGAAAAGTTTATAGTTTTTTAGTTCGAGGAAATCAGCAATCCAAAGAAAATGAAGTTTTAATATGTATTTGATATCTGATTTCTAATTAAACTCAATATCTTTATTTTAAGAATATTTTTAAAAAAAAAATAATTAGTAGAATAAGGATTAAAAAATTCAGCAAAATCCTTATTCAGTTTTCCACTTTGAATTAAGAGGGTTAAAACCCATCGCCATACAAATGGTATGTAATATTATGGAAAGAAAAATATATAAACTTAACTTTTAAATGAAAGCAAGTTTACAAATTGAAAACAAAAAATTGAAAGGGAGTTAAAAAACTCCCTATATGTCCATAAACATGAATTTAGAACTTAATATTATCGCCGAGACGATTTATATCAAAAACAGCAGTATCCGCAATAGACATTACGGCCAGAACACCTGCTTGGATAGGATCAGTGATTATCAAATCAGCATATTCGGTTACGCTTCCAGGCATGTTTAGAGAAATAACAACCAAATCACCCTCTTCCTTAACCTTTTTGACTGCTTCCGTAATCTCGCCGCCCATGAGGGAACCTGCCAAAACCAAAGCGCTTACACGAGGCAATCTTGAAATGGCTTCAACGGCTTCAGCCAATGCCTTTTCACCTACCAATGGAATCGTATCTATACTTATGCGTTCACCACGTATATTATGCCTATCGGCTTCAGTGATTGCACCCATAGCCACTTGAGATACCTGTGCTCCACCACCGATGATGATTATACGCTTTCCGTAAATGTCGAGCTGAGAACCGTGCAATTCAACAGTTTTTATTTCAGGAATGCTTTTCAAATCTGAAACCAGTTCATCGATGTCTTCGACATGCTCCAGCTCCAGATTGATGGAACCGACATTATTCTTCTCAACGAAAAGATGAACATAGCTAATGTTAGCACCATGCTCCGTGATAACATCGGTAATGTCATCCAAAACGCCTTTTTTCTCGTCAGCTTTAATAGTTAATGTATAATCACTCATTTTTTGGCCTTATTTTATCAAGTTCTGCATGTGCTCTTTTCCACATGCTTAAATAATTGTCATCTTCAGTGACTGGGATTACCTCAAGACCCAAGTCTTTATGCTCTTGAATCCATTCTTTATGGAATACGGGTATTTCAATTTTGATTGGTTCAGAGGTCTTATTTACCACTATTAAATTTCTGTAAGGAAAATCCCATTCAACAATGTATCCTCCAAGACTTACCATGTGATACGGTCTCATAACAAATTTCATAAATAATTCCTCCTATAATAGTCCAAGTACGATTGATAATACTCCCAGCAATGTTGCACCCAATATTGTCGGCAATAGCTGCCTATTTGTAAATACCGGGCTGAATGCTGATAAGATTCCCATCATGAACACGAATATCAATGCAACAGCTATATTGACTAAAATTCCCCATGATAATATGCTTGGCGGGATTCCAATAAACAATACTGAAAAGATACAACCGAGTACAAACATGAAAAATCCTCTTGTAAGATATACGATTGATCTGTACTTTGCAGCATATTCCATATATGGTCCTTCTATTACATCTGATTTTGCTTTAATAATTGAAAATGGATACTCGTTCAATATAATCATGTAACCTATGAAAAATACGATAGCTGCTATTGCACCGGATACAGTAAACAAGAATGGTCCATTTATTTGTTGATATCTGACAATGTCCTGTAAGAAAATGCTTCTGGCAGCAGTCACTGGAGCAAATAATGCCAAATACAATGGGAAAGATCCGTATGTAATCATCCTAAGAGACCTTTTTGCACTGATATCTTCAACAAATGACCTTTGAACATTCAAATGTGCTGCCCCTTTTGCAAGATCAGGGAACGGCATCCTCAAAGACATTACAGATTTAGACAATGCGCCCATTAACACATAACATATCTCTTCTACTTTCAAAAATCCAACGATTGCCACTAAGCTTGAAAGTGCCGGAATCTGATAAGCTTGTGGAGTTAACGCAATAAGTACGCATAAAACCACAATGAAACAGATTATTGGCAATATCTTGTATAACTTAGGAACAGGAGATGAAATTTCCACATTTTCCTTAAATATGAATTTCAATGGAGCCATGATTCCCGGAGCAATTACCAGCGGCCCAATTCTTTGCTGAATTCTTGCATGAATGTATTTTCTTTCGATTCCTGGAAGCAGTGTTGAAATTACAAAACAGACTAGCACTGTAAGAATTACTGCAAGGACTGAATTTATTAATGTATTTTCAAACATGTTCTACCTCCTAATTATTTCAATTGCTCTGTCCGTACAAGTGAAACAAGGGTCACATTGTACGATACATAATTGGGCATCTGTGATTTGATCTCCAATGCAAGCATATTGCATTGCACCAATGTTTGCCATTGATGGAGTTCTTATAACACAGTGCCTTACTCTTCCACTTTCAAGTGCATAAGAATGATATAAGGTTCCTCTTGGAACTTCAATGTAACTTTGAGTTATATCAGTATCAACCATTTCCCAGTCATGATTGACCAGTTTGCCTTCAGGAATGTTTGCAATAGCTTGTCTGATGATTTTTATTGACTCAAAAGACTCCAATGCCCTCATCAATAAATTGGATTTTACATCCCCGTCAGGTTGGGTAACTACATTAAAATCAAAATTATCATATTCGAACATTGTTGTTCTCAAATCCCTTGCAACACCGGTAGCCCTTAAAGTTGGCCCGGTTACTGCTAGCTCAATAGCTTGTTTTTGCGGCAATACTCCAATTCCAGTAATCCTTGACATTACAATTGGATCTGCTGTGAACCTGTTAGCGAAATCTGTAAGGCCTTCCTCAACTTTATCCATGTCCTCTTTTAGCCTTAATAGTTTTGCTTCATCCAATTCACATCTTGGCCTTACTCCTCCTAAGACAGAACAACCGTATTGAACTCTGTTACCTCCAATCATTGCAAGCAGTTCCATAACAATTTCCCTTAAGTAGAATACTCTCATTGAAAATGTTTCATGGGACAATACTTCACAACCGTGAGCCAAATACAGGAAATGTGAATGCAAACGTTCAAGTTCGCCCATAATCACACGAATATATTCCGCTCTTTCTGGAATTTCAATGCCCAAACCTATTTCGGCGGTTCTGCATGAATTCCATATATGTGAATTGGAACAGATTCCGCAGATTTTTTCTGTAAGCGCATTTGCTTTTTGAACCGGCAAACCTTCCATGATTCTTTCAATACCCCTATGATTAACACCAATAGTGATTTCGGCTTCCTGCACTATTTCATCCTCAACAAAAAACCTTACCCTATATGGCTCCAATGCAGCGGGGTGAACTGTACCCATTGGAATTTCCGTTTCAATTATATTGCTTCTTGGTACTTTTTTATCCATTTAATCCCCCTCTCAGTCCGCATCCAATAATATAGGTAAAAGTGATACGACTCCAGCCAAAACATCCTGAGGCCTTACGGCACAACCAGGAATCTTTGCATTCACCGGTATGATATTTTCAACTGGCCCTTCAATTTCTTCAGAAGGAATGTCACCATAACAATTCTTATAAACTCCACCCATTAAAGCGCAACTTCCTGCAGCCACAACTAATTTCGGATTAGGAATGGCTTCATAAATTTTCTCTAATGGTTTCCTATTCAAATGTGTAACTGGTCCTGTAACGACAAGTACATCCGCTTCACGAGGATTCCAAGTTAAGAACACGTTATATTGCTCAGCATCAAATCTAGGTGATAATATGGAGTTTACAATTTCAATATCACATCCATTACATCCACCAGTATAAACCAACATGACATGTATTGCTCTTGCTCTTGAAAATGATTTAATTCCCATCTAATCACCTTCCTCTCTATTTTTTAATACAGTATTATCTGATAAGTACTGTGCAATAACCTTAAGCTTGGCATCAGATATTTTAAATGGTTGATCAAGGAATTCTGAAATTTCAACTTCCTGGTCACCAACGCAACTTGGATGTACGGTTCCTTTTTGTCCATACAATGAAAATATAGGACAGAAATCATGGCAATAGTAACATACTACGCATTTTTCAAGATTAATTTCAGGTACTTTATCTTTAGTCCAATTTTCAGTTAATGTAACAGGATTTGCTAAGGGTTTCATTTCAATTGCTCCTGTTGGACATACATTAGCACAACCAGAACATCCAATACAAGCTTTTTCATCAACTCTGTCATCCACTTCAACTGAAAGTGTTGATATCTGTCTTCTCAACTCCATATCTGTAACCCTATCAGCTGCAAAAAAGATTCTTTTAAAGTTGGTAAAAGCTCCTTCCAAAGCTATTCTAATTAAGTTCCTCATTTAAATACCCTCTATTGAATCTTTAAAGTTTCTTTCGAATAAGAATGCTCTTGCAGGACATGCATTCTTACATGCTCCACAATATGTACATTTCTCTTCGTTTACTATAAATTCACCATCAATTTCCTCGATTGCATCATATGAACAGGTTTTATGACATAATCCACAGTGCATACATAATTTTTGCTCAATGAAATTAAATCCATCCTTGATTTCATTTTTATACAATGTTGATTTTGGAATGGCATCAACCGGACAATGCACTGCACAGTTTTCACATAGGATACATTTATCCAAATCAACAGCGATTGTTCCCCTATGCAATGTGATTGCGTCTTCCTGACATACTTCAACACAGATTCCACAGCTTATGCAATCGTCTGATACTTGTCCATCCCATGAATGAGTCATGAACTGGCGTGCGCCCGCTTCATCACAGACTTGTACACATTTTCCGCATGATACACAAAATCCTGCCAATGCAGGCAATTCTTCATCATTAAACTCATCATAGATAAACATTTCATCGTCTTCACGCAATGTATTGATTGGACATGAATTAATTGCGATTTCATGAGTTGTATTTTCAGTATCGCTTGAAGGATCATATCTTAGCTTGCCTTCAACCCTTTTAAGCGACTCATTTTCAGATAAATCGGCGCATAATCCGCAGTTTAAACATGAAACAATTGAACCTGACGGTTTTTGATTTAACTTATTAACGATAATCTCAAAGTCCTCGACAGAAATTGCATTGTTAGGGCATGCCTTCATACAGTTAAGGCAAAGTGTACATGAACTTTTATTCACAATTTGATGCTTATTCATTGAATCGTTCGGACAAACATCACTACAGATTCTACATTCACGACAAATGCCTTCATCCCTATCAATCTTTACATGAATGGCACCTAACGGACAATACTCTTCACATCTTCCACATAAAATACATTTTTCTGTGTCAGTTCCGAAGTAATTTCTAGTGACTTCCTTAACTTCAGATTCTTTTTTGTGTGGAACATTATCCAACGGAGGATGCAAAATCATTAATGACTCAATCAATGTAAGTTGTTTTGCCTTTTCGAGTTCGTATCCGTCAACACGATTTGAACAGGTCTCTGCACATACTCCACAGCGTGAACAGATACCATAAACGATTCCGTCTTCAATTGTAATGTTGTTTGTAGGACAATTGTACATGCACATTCCACAGCCGTTACATTTGGCCCTGTCTACAACATATCCACCATAGCTATTCTGGAATATTGCTCCATTAGGACAGTTTTTATAACATATTCCGCAAGTAAGACAACTGAAAGCCCTTCCATTGATGTATCTAATAGCTTTTGTAGGACACTGTTTAATACAATCTCTTTTTCCTTCACATGTATTAGTTGTTAAAAACATTATAAAAACTCCTTATTTACTCCTTGCAAATAGTAGTTTGCCTACAAAAATTCCTATTAATGCAGATAAGAATGCAGTGGAAATCGGCAAGTCTGTGTAAAACGGATAATTACCAGATTGCCATGCTACAATGATTCCTGCAATCAGTATTACGATAAATGATGCTGTAGTGAATTTTGCGTCAACATGATTGAGTTTAATTTGTGATCCGATGACAACGCCCAATATTAATCCAAATATTATTGGTCCTAAACTTAACATCATTCACCCTCCTCTACTATTTTCTTAAATCCTGCAAATGCTATTACAATTGAGGATAAACCTACAAATACTTTCAAACCAACAAATATATTGAGGTATGGAATAATTCCCGCATTGGTTACATCAGGATAGTGGAAAGCAGTTTGAATTGCTGCCGGAACAACATTTAACAAATCTGTTCCGAAATTGTATAAGTAAAATCCTCCTACGAATAACCCTATTAAACCAAATATGACAAAACCTAATGCTCCAATTGACTCGAATACTTCAATATACAAGTGGGACAATTCTAATGGAGAGTTGCCGATTCCATAAACAAGAACAGACAATATAATTCCACTAGCTATCATTGCACCACCTTGGAAACCTCCACCAGGAGTGATATGTCCTCCAAGGATGGTCATTATACCTAAACAAATTAAAAGGATTGAAATTGGTAAAGATATTAATTTTAAAATTACACTGCCTTGACTCATCTTTTATCCCCCAATAATCCTCTACCAAATATAAGTAATACTACTATTCCCGCAGTTAACAATATGATTGATTCTCCTAATGTATCGTATGCTCTGAAATCAAAAATGACAACTGTTACAAGGTTTGGAGCTATTTGAGTTCCCAAAGCATTGTAAATATTGCTTACACCAGGGTTAATCATGCTACTTAGATGGAATACTGCATCAAATAAAGTAACAGAAAATATTGCCGCCAGCACTGCTGCAATCAAATTGCGAATTGTTGTTTTATCAGACAAGATTACCACCCCAGTACATGAATACGACAATAATTGAAAGTGTTATGACTGCGTAGAATATCATCTTCTCCAATGAATCTTCCTGTTCAATCTTGAACTTAGGAATAAGCGGAATATTAGAAATCAAAACGATTGCCAATATTAATGTGACCAATCCGGCAAGCAAAACATTGACATGCCTTAGCAGTATTGCAGATAGAACTAATGATACAATCAGGAATATCTCTGCTGTGATGCTTCCTGAAACATCTGCATTGGTTACAGGGCCTGGTGAAAACAATTTTTTGAATTGTTTTACAACATCGAATATCTGATCATACAGTTTCATAATATCCCTCCTACAAAGCTAGAAATTCCGTTTACAACCATGTCCGGGAACAGACCTAATCCTATAACAAGAATTAATAATACTCCCATTGCAAAAATCATTGCACGAGGAACTTCCTTGCCTTCAACTTCCAATTCTTTTGGTTTTGGTCTTAAAAACATCACATAGAATGTTTTTACAAATACTACAAATGTGGCTATACTTACCATGATTGCCAAAATAGATATTTCAGGGAATCCGCAACTTAAAGATGCTTGAACAAGCATTAATTTGGATTGGAATCCGCTTAATGGAGGAACACCAGCCATTGCCAAACCAGCAATCAAAAGCATGATACTTACTTTCGGATGATATGCCAGAAGCCCTCCTAGCTTGCGTGTATCCACTTCATTTGTTGCATTGACGATTGCACCAAATCCAATGAATAATAATGCAGTAATTATAATTTCGTTCAACGCTTGGAACAACCCTGCAGTTATCGCATAATTGGTTCCAAGACCGATACCTAAACCGATGAAACCTAACTCACCAACAGCTAAAAATCCAATCATTCTTCTGAAGTCTGTTTGGGTAAGTGCAAGAGAGACACCCAATATCATAGCCAAGATAGAGAAGAATACTATGAGGACTTCAAATATTGGTAATGTGGAATAAATCCTATGCATAATCAATACGATTGAAATCATGGATATGACTGTAAATGACTGAAGCAATGCTGCTCCATGAGGTTCGGCTTTTGAATAAATTCCAGATTTTATAGTATGGAAAGGTGGTAGCCCTGAGGCATATAACCAGCCAAAGAATATTAATCCGAGTGAAGTTAAAAATACTGGAGAGGTAGCATCAACCAAACCATTGTGAACAGCAGTGACAATATCAGTAACATTTACACTACCTGTTAAAGCCAATAGGAATCCAATTCCTAAAAGCATGATTGGAGAACCGATTGATCCTAAAATCATATATTTTAAAGCCATTTCATAACTGTAATCAATTGAAGAAGCTGCAACAATACCTACCTGTGCAAGCGCCAGTATCTCAAAGAATACGAACATGTGGAATATATCATCAGTCAATAGCATTGCGGTAACTGCAGCTGTACCTAAGAACAATAAGAATAAATATGGTCCGGAAACTTCCTTATATTTAGTTAAATAGATGAATATAACTAAAAATGTTAAAAGACCTATCATTGCAATGAATATCTGTTGCAAGAAAGTAAATGAATAGGTAATTGCAGGATGATATACGAAACTTGTCACATTATCCAGGATAGGCTCATATCCTCCAAAGTAATGCAGGCCATAATTGGACAACAACGGAATCAACGGAAGACATATTGCTACAACAAATGCGAAAATCTTTGTTGCCTTGTTGAACTTTGAAAAAGCACTGATAAGCAATGCAGACATCAAAGGAACAATAACCATAAGTGGGATTAATTCATTCATTGTATTCCTCCTGTTTTGATGTATCTGCCAACATCACTTTTGTGCTCAAAGTACCATATCTTCTATAAAGAACCATTACTAAAGCAAGCATGACCGCCAAAGTACTTGCACCGATTACAATACTGGTAAGTACTAAACCGAAAGGCAATGGATAAGCAGCATTTGATGCGAACCATGATGTGTCCATTTCAGGCATCAAAATCGGCACGACACCACCAGCTTTATAACCAATGGCAACAATGAACAGATTAGCACCTTCTTCGATAAAACTAATACCAATTATCTTTTTTATGATATTATCCACAAAAATTGCTGAGTAAAGTCCTATAACGACCAACGCAACTGATGTCAATAATATCGCAAGTTGTGTCTGTGCCATTAGCTATCCTCCCTTTGAGTTTTCTTAACGGCTAAAGCAATGAATACAGGAATGATTGCTGCACCAACAATGGCTTGAGTCAAAGCCACATCAGGCGCCAATAATATTTGGAAAAGAACTGCAAGAGCCCCACCTGAAAATCCTGTTAAAATTGCTGTCTTTAGCAAATCTTTCTGAATAAGAGCAAGAATTGCACTTAAAACTATAATTATACATAATACAAACTCTAACATCTTACTCATCCTCGTCAATTTCTAATGTAGTAACTGAAAATCTTTCATCCGCCTTAAGTTTCTCTGAATCTTCGCTCTCTAAAGCTTGCATTTTTTCTTTCGGATGGAAAAACGGATGATTTTCATCTACTTCCACTTCAACATTCTGTAAATCTAAATTATTTTCTCTATCTTCTTTTTTCCAATAAGCATTAGCGATTGCATGTGCTATAAACGGCGCTAGAATGAAGTAAATTCCAGCAAGCAGATATTGGCCTATTGCAATCATTGCAATAATACATGCAACATCAAAAATACCTATAATGTGAATCCTTGCATAGACAACATTCTTGGTTTCTTTTCCCAAACTGAGAAAACCAATTGCAGAGATTATAGTCAAAATAGCTGCTATGATAAGAAGGGCTGATTGAACATATTCTATCATCCGTCATCACCTCCCAAAACAACAGCGAACGCAATTGTGCCTACAAAACCAAAGAATATTAAAGCTAATGATATATCTCTAAAGAATCCAAGATTATATAAATCGCCGACAAGCAGTAATGCTACAGCAAAAGCATTTACTACTACAGAGCTTCCTAAAAGCCCCATTGATGTGGATTTATATGCACTTGCTCTTAAAGCAGCCAGCATCATTATCATTAATGCAAAAACCACAATATATTTTGAAATAAACAATATATCCATACTATCTCACTCGATTATTTTACTTAGAAAATGTAGAGTCTCTCTATTCTAACATTTTCTTTATATACTTTTCAAAAGGAATAATGTCCTCTTTACTTCTTGGAGAAATAGTAGCTACTTTGATAATGTTATTTTCACTGTCCAAATCAACAGACAAGGTACCAGGGGTTAAAGAAATACTATTAGCTAAAATTGTTTGTGAAACCGGTCTCTCTAAAACAGTTTCAATGTCAACAACTACAGGATCAATATTTCTCCTCATAACACCATTAAATGCAACATCTATTGTTGATTTAATGATTTCATAAATAAGGTCTAAGAAATAAATAATTCCATAACCAATTCTAGTCAAAAACATTAAACAAGCTCCATTTCATTATTTAAATAAAAGTCAAAAAATATTGACTATATAATAATATTAATATTTATCATGATTATTTATTATAAATGTATGCATTTTTTTAAAAATATGATTAATTGGCAAATTTTTATTAAAAAAATTTCTGAAAAAATTAAATGAACAATCCCGTATCGAAATAATAAAAATAAAGAAAAAATTATAGTCTAAATCAAAATTAAAATAAGATGTTGATGGATAGAAAAATTATATGCAAATTCATACAATATGACCTACAGCAATATAGATATAATCCTCAAATAGATTAAAAAGAAATGGTGCATGGATTATTATGGCCAAAGCAACCAAAATAAATACTATGCATAATCCAAAGTTCCTATAAACTTTTTTTGAAGAAACTGGAGCAAAAATCTTAACTCCTGCTGGCGTAAATGAATCCAAAACCATATGTGAAAAGAGCCCTAAAAGCAATCCTAAAACAATTTCAATATATGAAACATCACCATTTGGAATTAAAAATAAACTGATGAAGAAAAATGGCAAGAAAACCATTAACAGCTTTTTATTTAAAAACAAAAAGCTTAAAAGTGCAATCAAAATGGCTAAAATCAGATAATTGTTATCCAATGTTGTAATGCTCATAATCAACTCCAAACCCCAAATCAGTATTAAGCTAACGGCCGAAGTTAATGTCAAAACTCCAAAAATCGAATGGGTAAAACTCCTGTGCTCTGAAAAATAGAATATAGCTCCTAGAAAAACAATGATTAAACCAATATAATAAGGTAATTTGAGGATATACAGCGAAATAAACACTATTAACCCCAAAATAATCATCTTATAAACATGCTCTATCTTGAATTCATGATCAAAGTCAGGGATATTTGCACCAATTAACGTCAAAGCAATTAGTAGAGGACTATGAAAAAACATCAATGCAAGTAGAAATGCAAATATCGAATGACCCTTATAAGACGACACTAAAATCACCTTAATTAAAAGTATTTATCATATCATTAAAAGTAATTAATCCAAGAGCATTTGAAAAGTAATCAAATTCCAAAATAAGACAAGAAGCTTTCCATCTGAGAAAAAGACTTCTCAACACTGCCTCTTGCAACATTACCGAATGGGCACAATACTTCACCAGTAATTGCCGGAATTCTTTTTAAATTACAAACATCCTCAACAGCGCCTTTATAAGAGGAACCCGCATAATCAATTGATATCATTTCAGAACCCACATCACGAGCAATATAATTTGCAATTAAAAAGCTTTCAGGAGTTGGAGATTTTGATGAAAAGATTGATTCGAAACCGGGATTTGAATTATAGGCAGTAGAGTGAAAATCACCTACAAAATCAATTTCCAAATCAACGATGGCCTGAATTATCAAATTGCTTAAAGAATCTTTAATATGGGCGGATCTGTTTAAATCCATTGAATTGAATGTTCTCTCATTATTCATTGTTGATTTTGGGGATGCAAATGGGATAAAATATAATGTATGGTTAAACTCTTTAAAAACGAGTTCATTTAACAAATTAACATTTGCAATCTGTGGAGACAGTTCATTTCCATGAATTCCTGATAGAACAAGTATTTTGTTTCCTCCATCACCTAATTTAAAAATAGGTGTTCCGAAAACTGATTTTTCCAAAATAAATTGAGTCAATTTGCTTAATTGCAATTTTTCAAAAAGGTTTCTGTTTCTTGAAATATAGCCTCCTGAAAAATCGGAAATATATCCCATTTCAAAATTTCCAAATTGCTCAATCTTTTCAAAATACATAATTAATTATACTGTGAAACTCTTATTTAAAAATAAGTATGAAAATGAAAAAGTATATTAAAAACTTAATTACGCTCGTCAACTATGAAAGAGATGCTGAAATTGACTTGATGACACGTGAAATCAGTACAATGTCAGGACAAAAAAGAGAAGAATTAGGGAGAGCCATTAACAAAGTTAAAGGAAAACGCCAAGGAACAGAACTTGGAATGCAAATTGTTCAATTCGGAAGGTCTGAGAAAATTGAAACAGAAATATCAGTTGGAGACATGGTTTTAATCAGTACAGACAATCCGCTGCGAAGTGATTTGACAGGCACTGTAACAGAAAAAGGAGTTAGATTTATAAAAGTCGCATTCGATAAAAGGGTTCCTAAATGGGCATTGAAAAAGAAAGTTCGCATTGACTTATATGCTAATGACATTACATTTAGGAGAATGGAAGATAATCTAAACCATTTAAGTCTAAAAGGAAAAAATGCCCTGGAATATATGTTGAATGATAGGAATCCTAAAAAAAACAGACCCGTGCCTTACATTTCATATATTGACCAATCATTAAATGAATCTCAAAAAACAGCCATTGAAAATGCACTTTCATGCGAAAACTTCTTTTTGATTCATGGCCCCTTTGGAACCGGAAAAACCAGAACCCTGGTCGAGCTAATATCCCAAGAAACAAGACAGGGACATAAAGTATTGGCTACAGCTGAAAGCAACGCTGCCGTCGACAATATCCTAGAGAGACTAATGGAAAATAAAAAATTAAACTTAACAAGATTAGGTCATCCTCAAAGAGTTTCAAAGCACAATATTACACAAACTTTAGCATATAAAGTTGAAAATCATGAATTAAACAAAAAAACTAAAAAGATTCACAAAAAAATTGACAAACTAATAGAAAAAAGAAAAGTTTACACAAAACCGACCCCTCAGTATAGGAGAGGTTATGGGGATTATGACATACTGTATAATGCCTCAAAAGGAAAAGGAGGTCGTGGAATAAGCCCCGACCAAATGAAATCAATGGCACAATGGATTGCAATCAATCAAGAGATTGATGAAACATATAATGAAATAAAAAGAATAGAAAACAGAATGATTCGTGATATCATTGAGCAGAGCAATGTAATATTATCAACAAACTCCTCTGCAGCTCTTGAATCAATTGCAAGAACTAAATTTGATGTTGCAATCATTGATGAAGCATCTCAAGCTACAATCCCCAGCATCCTAATCCCCATATCCAAAACACACAGATTCATTCTTGCAGGAGACCATAAGCAACTTCCGCCAACAATCATCAGTGAAAAGGCGCATCCATTAGAAAAAACATTGTTCGAAGAGTTGATTAGAAGATATCCGTTTAAATCCCAATTATTGAACGTCCAATACAGAATGAATAAAACACTTATGGAGTTTCCAAACAGGGAATTCTATAACAGCAGCCTAAAAAGCGATTCCAGTGTTGATAGAATAACTCTAGATGACCTCCTTGGAGTTGACAACAATGAAGAGCCATTGCTTTTTATTGACACCTCCAACATTGACGATTACGGCGAGTCTCACTTAAAAGATTCAAAATCAATTATAAATAGAATAGAAGCAGATATAGCAGTGAATTTGGCTAATGATTATTTGGCTGCAGGAATTAGTGAGGAAGATATTGGAATAATTAGTCCTTATGCAGATCAAGTTAAAATCATACAAGACAAAACCCCTGTTGAGGTCAAGACCGTTGACGGTTTTCAGGGAAGGGAAAAAGAAATAATAATTATTTCTACAGTCAGAAGCAATGATAATGAAAATATTGGATTTTTAAGGGATCTGCGAAGATTAAATGTTGCAATTACAAGAGCTAAACGAAAACTAATCATAATAGGACATAAGGATACCCTAATCAGCAACCCAACATATGCAAGGTTGATTAAATTTGTTGAAGATGAAAACTTGCTGATAAAAATTTAGGTATACCTAAACTTTTATATACCATGAAGTTCAACTATTAAATAAGTATGAAAAATACTTAGTCCATAACTCTTAATTGAGATTTATTTTTCAAACTCCATATAACTTTCAACCTCAATTATCTCCTCAATTAAGAGTTTTTCTTCTGCCATATATTTTTTAAATTATAAATAGTATTAACAATAAAATATTAAATGAAAACTTATTCTTATTTAAATTATTTAACGGTGATTAATTATGGCTGATAAAGTAGTTTTAGCATTCAGTGGCGGATTAGATACCTCTGTTTGCGTTAAATTATTAGAAGAAAAATACGATGTAGAAGTAATTACTGCATGCGTAGATGTTGGACAAGGCGAAGAAGAAATGGAAAAAGCAAAAACAATGGCATCAAAAATCGGTGGACTAAAACACTACAACATCGATGCCAAAGAAGAATTTGCTAACGAATACATCTCACGCGGAATTAAAGCAAATGCAGAATATGAAGGATACCCATTAAGCACTGCACTTGCAAGACCACTAATTGCTCAAAAAATCATTGAAGTAGCTGAAAAAGAAGGAGCAACAGCTATTGCACACGGATGTACCGGTAAAGGAAACGACCAGTTCAGATTTGAAGCAGTTATTCTTGCAATGTCTGATTTAGATGTAATTGCACCAATCCGAGAAATGAATCTAACAAGAACTGAAGAAAAAGAATATGCAGAATCCAAAGGTATCGAATTAAGCTATGATAAAATTTACAGTATTGATGAAAACCTCTGGGGAAGAGCAATTGAAGGGGATGTCTTAGAAGACCCTGCAAACGAACCTCCGGAAGACATTTATGAATGGACCGCATCCTGGCAAGATGCTAAAGACGAACCTGAAAAGGTATCTATAGAATTTGAAGAAGGTATTCCTGTAGCCATAAACGGTGAAATGATGCCATTGGTTGATTTGATTAGAAAAGCAAATGAAATTGCAGGAGCCCATGGTATCGGTAGAGTGGATACCATCGAAAACAGAATGATTGGTCTTAAAAGCAGAGAAATCTATGAAACCCCTGGTGCAAAACTATTGATTCCGGCTCACCAAGCTTTAGAGGAATTGGTTTTAACCACAGATGAGTTAAGATTTGCTGAATACATGTCCACATTATATGCTGATTTGGTCTACTGTGCATTATGGCAAGAGCCTTTAAGAGAAGATCTTGACCAAGCAATCGACAAAATGCAAGAAAGAGTAAGCGGAGAAGTTGTAATGAAACTCTTTAAAGGTTCAATCCAACCAATAGTCAGAAAATCTCCATTCAGCTTACACAGCATTGAACAGATTACCTTTGAAGACAAAGAAACTGACCAAAGAGAAGTTGAAGGTATGATTAAATACCACGGTCTTCAAGCAGCAAACTTCCAAAAATTAAACAGATAGCTTTCAAGCTATCACTTTACTTATTTTTTTATCGCTTCGGCGAAGTATTCATTGAAAAAATTCTTATTAAAATCAAATAATTTTTCAAAATCGGAATCGATTATGTACATCACACAGTAATCATCTTTATCCCTGATTCCACGACCATATGCCTGCATCAATGCCATTACTGCCTGATAAAAATACCATGATTTGTCTAAATCCTTACGGTACTTGACTTGCTCGTTTAACTGAGGGTAAGGCACTTTAAATATTATCTGGAATCTGCATAAATCCCCTTTAAAGTCAACACCATCTTTAATTGATGCACCAATTAGGATTTTACGCTCCTTATTTTCACTGAATTCCCTTAAGACCTCATTCCTGTCCTTGCCACCGACAAAAACTAAAGGATAATCTATCAAGTTTTCCATAATCCAAAATGCCTGTTCATTGCTTGAAGTATGGATTACACCTTTTTCATCACTATGCTTATCTAAAATTTCTTTAATTTTTGAAATGGCTTTTTTGTTTTTCCAATTTGGAATTCCTCTTCGCTTTCCGCTCATTCTTCCAACAAAATCAATGAAAATTGGGCGTTTTTCCACATCAAATGGACTTTTCTCATAGATATAATAGGTTTCATTAGGGTCAATATTGTTCCATTTGCAGAACTTGTTCTTATCGCCCAATGTTCCTGTTAGGAATATGCGAATATTTCCTAATTTAAGCAACTCCTGAGTATCATCAGAAACTGAAAACGGTTTAAACTCGGCGGATATGTCCATATTATTTTCTTTGATGGTTTTTTCATTAGGCAAATCAATAATTAAATCATTAGTTGTTAAGCCAACACTAATCGAGTTAAACCTCTTCATGTCCGTTTCCAATCTCTGTTTTTCAATAAAGTCATAACTAGAAAATTTGGAAGGGTTATTTTCAAATTCATCCAATGTTACTTGAACATCATTTTTATGTTCCCCTTCTATCTCTTTGATGTTATCTTTACATTTTGAAACTAATTCATCGCATAAATCAATCCAATACTGGGAATTCTTTTTTAAATTTGTCATGGATTTGCTTCCATCCATGATTGGAGCAAATATGTCTATACCAAATTTAGTTGCAATATATTCCCTGTTTAAGTCATGCGAAGACAACATTAACATCTTACGCTCTAAATTATGAGCTTCATCTAAAATCAGCAATTCCCGAGAATCAAAGAGTTTATTTGCAACTCCCATATAATAGAAAAAATCATAATTAGTAATTACATTTTCAGACTCTTTAGCCCTCTTTAAAGCAAGTCTAAAATCACAATCATCACATTTTCTTAAGTTGTATTCTTCCTTAATGCAAAAATCACAAGATCCCCTGTAATTACATTTATAATTCCCTTTGCCTTTAATCTCAACAAGCATATCGTCAAAATCATCCATATACTGCTCTTGAAGTTGCTTGGTCATTGTGAGGATATAAGAATCATCATACATATTAGCCAGAGTGGTTGCGATTGCAGATTTGCCAGTACCGGTACCAGCTTCCAAAATAATATTTTTATAACCCTCTCCAATAGCCCAATTAATCTTGTTGATAAGTTTTACCTGGCTGCTACGAGGATTATGACCTTTAAATGACCAGTAGACCATCCAGTCCAAATTTGAATTATTGTTTTCCATGAATCTCCTCATTAAGTTAGTAACAATTTATTAATAATATATTAAGTAAAATATTTAAAACTTTATTTTACAAATTGAGAAAAAAAATTAATATTAATCAAAAATATAAATAAAATTATGTCTAAAATTGATAAATTACAAGAGATTATTGACTCTTCAGACAATATCATATTTTTTGGAGGGGCAGGCGTATCAACTGAAAGTGGAATTCCGGATTTTAGATCTGAAAGCGGAATTTTTAAAAGCTTAGAAAAATATGGTGACACTCCTGAAAATCTAGTTTCACACAGCTATTATTTAGACCATACTGAAGAATTTTTCAATTACTATAAAGAAAATCTTATTTTTAAAGATGCAGAGCCTAATCCTGCCCACATCACATTAGCCAATCTTGAAAAGGCAGGAAAATTAAAGGCTGTTATTACACAAAACATAGATGGGCTTCACCAAAAAGCAGGAAGCAAGGAAGTTTTAGAGCTTCACGGAAGCATTCACAGAAATTATTGTCAAATCTGCAATAAAGAATATGGCTTGGATTATATTTTAGAAAGTGATGGGATTCCAAGGTGTGATTGCGGAGGGGTTGTCAAACCTGATGTTGTATTATACGAAGAACCTTTAAACAATGCCGTTTTAAGCTTTGCAATCGATTATATTCAAAATGCAGAAACTTTGATAATTGGAGGAACATCCCTGGTGGTTTATCCTGCTGCGGGGCTAATAAACTATTTTAAAGGAAAAAATTTAGTATTAATTAACAAAAGTGAAACACCTTACGATAATCTTGCATCACTTGTCATTAACGATGCCATCGGCGAAACTTTGTCCCAAATCAAAATCTAGAGATTCCGGAACGAATTCAATGCCTTCAAGGTGATTGTCACATCTATATACCAAAATTTCAACACCCGCATCGTAAGCTTCGTTTAGGGTTTGGCTGAATACAGGATCATTTTCCCAGTTCGGCCTGAAAAACTTGCCGATAGGATGTTGGATTAGGAAAAACACAACACATCTATTTCCCTCTTCCTTAAGTTTAATTAGTTCTTTTAGGTGCTTTGCACCACGTTCAGTAGGGGCATCCGGAAATCTTGCTTCACCATCAACGATTAATGTGACACCCTTAACTTCAACATAACAGGGCTCAATAAGAAAGTTCATTCCACAGCAATCATCCTCACGGTTTGCCAAGTATATATCGATTCTTGAATTATCAACCGTTTTTTCTCTTTGATGATAATCATAACCTGAAAGCTCCTTTATTTTACCATCTACGATTGCATCATATACAATACTGTTGGCTTGCTGTGAGAAAAGTGATACCAACACTCCTTTGTTCTCTACAAAATGAAGTGAATATTTTGTTTTTCTGTTTGGATTGTCGGACGGTTTAAGCCAAACCGCTGCACCATCAACCAAAAGTTCCTTACATCTTCCCGTATTTGGAACATGGGCAATCTCTAGATTGCCATCGACTTCAATTTCCGCAACGAACCTGTTTGGCCTTGCTTTGAAAATTCCCTTAACATAATCCATTTTTAATCACATTTCCAATATAGGATACCAAATCTGTTGCTGAAAAGCCGTTTCCCTTTTCTTTGAATGCCTCATCGCCGGCAAGACCGTTAATGAAAACTCCCAAACTGGCCGAATCAAATGCATTGATGCCTTGTGAAAGCAAACTTACAGCAATGCCTGCAAGCGCATCACCGGTTCCACCGACAGTCATGCCCGCATTGCCACTTTTATTTATCTTAAATTTGGTTCCAGATAAAATCAAATCATATTGGCCTTTAACAATGACAGAACCCTTAATCTGACGGGTGATTTGTTGAAAGTCTGTGATATTTTCATCCACTTTTGTAAAATCATAAGAATCAATGTCCAATCTTAAGTCTTTATCTACTTTAAAGACTGATTTGAACTCGGAAATGTGTGGTGTCAATATAATGTCATCACGATTTTTAATTAGTGAAATTTCAACTTGCTTTAAAGCATCAGCATCTAAAACGATTGGTTTTTTGACTTTTGTGACTAAAACATTGAATAATTTAGAAGTATCATCGTCAATTCCGGCACCAGGACCTATCAAAACAGCATCCATATCCTGTGCGACTTCTAAAATTTCATCAGCATGATTAAGTGATAACTTATCCTCCTCAAGAGATTTGACAATCAAATCCGGCGAAGTTGATTTGATGGCTTCGGCAGCCTTTTCAGGTGCAATGACATGAACCAAATCTGCACCGGCACCAATTGCAGCCATCCCTGCAATGGCCGGAGCCCCCGCATAATCCTTATTTCCTCCAACAATAAGTAATTTACCGTTGTTTCCCTTGTGTGATTTTGGATTTCTATTTTTAAGCCTTAAAAAGTCTCCGAAATTAACAAAGTATTCCGCTTCGAATGGAATGCCAATGTCCGCTGCCACAAGACCTCCAACATCTTCTTCATCCGCATCCCTAACTCCGGTCTTTATTTTGTGAAAACTGATTGTATAATCCGGAATTACTGCCAAGTCATCAACATTGCCAGTTAATGGATCCATTCCTGAAGGAACATCAACACTTATTTTGATTCCTTTTGATTCGTTGATAATTTCAATGGCTCTTCTGATGTTGGTTTGAAGGTTTCCTTTAATTCCGGTTCCTAAAAGACCATCAATTATAATAAATTCTGAATCTTCACATTTAGCAACTTCACAATTATTAATGTCCTCAAATGTCTTCAAATTAAAAATGTTTAACCTGGACAGACGTGGTTTCATATTCAGCAATATTTCAAGATTGGTTTTTGCATCACGAGAATGAATATTGTCTTTCAACATGTAAATGTCAACATCATAGCCTCTGTTTAATAGGTAACGCGCTGCAACAAAACCATCACCACCGTTTCCTCCGGAACCAGTGAAAATCACCACTTTTACTGGTTTTGAAAATGTATACACTGCAATTTTACCTACTTCTTCAGCCAAAGACTTTCCAGCAGATTCCATTAGGCATAGCCTTGATAAACCTAAATATTCACAATTGTGGTCTGTAACCATCATATCAATAGGATCCAAATTATCACCTTAAGTTAAAATATAAGTATAATATATAAATATAATTATCTTAAATTTAAGGAAAAATTATATGCGAAAAATTACATTAAAACTTTTAACAAAATTACCTACAAGATTTGTGGCAAGCGGACTGATATTAATTTTAATACTGTTTATTTATGGAATAGTCGGTTCACATCTTATAATGGGTTTAGATTTTATTGATTCTATTTATTATGCAGTCATTACAATGGCTACAGTAGGTTATGGGGATTATACTCCACATACTGGAATTCAAAAGATATTTGCAACCACTTTAGCAATCGGAGGGGTTGCAATATTTGCTTATGTATTTAATTTAATGTTAACCAGTTTTCAGGAAAAAATGAGCGAATATTCAAAGGGTGCTAAAAAAATGAAGACAATAGACGATATGGATGATTATTATATTCTTTGCGGTTTTGGAAGAGTGGGAAAAATAGTATTTGAAGAATTAACACAAAGAAATCAGAACGTGATAGTGATTGACAAAGATGAAGATGTCTGTGAGAGTATTGAAGAAAGCGATTCTGTTGTTGTGCTGCAGGCGGATGCTACCGAAAACGACTTGATTTCAGAATTGGCTGGAGAAAAATGCAATAGTGTGATAATAAGTATCGGTGATGATGTAAGCAATCTATTCATTGTCTTAACAATACGCGAAAATAACCAAGACACATGGATTGTTTCAAGGGCCAGCAAATTGGAAAATATTCCACGTCTCAGAAAAGCTGGTGCTGATAAAATCGTTTCGCCGGAAGTTATCGGTGGGAAAAACTTATATTACGAATCAACACGTCCTCATGTCTTAAGATTGACTGTAAGACACGCCCCTGAAGAACTTTTGGATGAATTTGAAGTAATAGTCAAACATGGATGCACATTAGAAACAATAGATTATCATTTTCCGGGGATTGAAACCCCTCTAAGCCGTAAAATTAAAACAATGGATTTGGAAGACGGCAAAAAATATGATCATTATCTGAAAACACATGCTACCGCAAAAGAAGCATTAGAAAACTTATATGATAGCGTGAATAATATTCATTCCCATCTGATTTCCGGGCCGGATAGGGCTACTTTTGATAGATTGGTGGAAGATTTAGAAAAACAGGAAGAGATTATCGGTAAAAACCTGACTAATAAAGAAATAGCTAAAATAACCAGAAAAAATATAAAATAAGTACAATTAGTTAATTGTAATTGTACTTTTACCAGATATCAAATATTTATTGTTTGCAGGAGCTATAACCACACTGTAGTTGCCTGTAACCAAGTCTTTAGTATCCAATTTGGCAATACCATTCTTATCAGTCATAAGAACATATGTTTTAGTAAAATTATTAGATGCTAATTTAACATTGATTTTAATTCCACTGAGTGCTTTTTTAGTTTTTTTATTTTTAACTGTTAATTTAAAGTATTTGGTTGTATTAAATGCATTAGTAACACCGGGTGCATTAATAGTTGTTGGAGTTTTAATTAATTTATCAATATTTCCAAAACTGTGATTTCCTAATTTCATCATGTTAGGTGTTTTCGGAAGCTTATTTTTACTGATAAATTTGCCTTTAAAGTGGATATTGTCTTTCAAATGAGGAGTGTATCTTCCCATCAATTGACCATTGTCATTGGCGGCATAAACAGTGACTTTTGAAGTGGTTTTGTAATTCTTGTTGGTTGTAGCTTTCCAGTGGTAAATTGTGATGTCCCTTCTGTTTACACCAAATACATCACTAGCCCCGATTTTAAGAGCTGCTTTTGCAGGATCCGTATTAAATTTTGCAAAATTACCATGTCGGAAGCAATACGGAGAATTTGGAACACAAATATATTCGCCTGCTTTTAATTTGCCCATCTTAATGCCGTTTTTCCATACAACTGCATATTTTCCATTAGGAGCTTTGATTGCAAAATGGCCTATTCCCAACATTCTTTCATATCTTTGAATTTTCTTAAGATAAGACTTTTTGATTTTGCCTGATTTAACCATTTTGCCCGCAAGATTAGAAATGGCCTTGTTGATGCTCGGATTATCTGCCCCTCCAGTTCCCATCATCCATCCATCTGATGTGGTAATTGAATGGAAAAAATATGTATGGGCTGTTTTATACTGTTTTATTGCAGTCCTGCCATACCATTTGCCTACTTTAAGGTATAAATCTGCAGCATATGTGGAATCTCTTCTAAAACCTGCAACACCTTCGGAATTACTTACGTGAACATAAAAAGAGCAGCATCCTGTCTCGGCAGTGGCTTTAACCTTATAAGTTGATTTGAGTTTCTTGGAAACTACTGATGGATCTTTAACATAGGTATAAATAGTGTATGTGCCGACCTTTAAGTTCTTATTTAAGCTAGCTATCCCATTTTTATCAGTAGTTGAGTAATAATCCTTATATTTTGTCTTATCTGAATATACTCTAAACAACACTTTAACATTTTTTAAGGGATTGTTTGTAGCACTATTAACTAATTTAACCTTGAAAAATATGTTAGAATCAACATAAACGTTCAGATTGCTTGCCTTAATTGTTACTGGCGCTTTATTAACATTAACACCTGAATTTATATAAGTAGCATTATCTATTGGGAGGCCTGCATCATAACTGTTTGCCTTAAGATTGCTGTCCAGACTAACTTTTTCAGATTCATCACTGATCCTAGAATAAGTCTTGCCATTTATCGTAATGTCAACAGTCTTATTTTCAATCGGGTGATTATCATTATCCTTTACATAACCTGCCAGTTGGGATTGTTCCTTATAGCACATATCAACATTATTTACTTCAATCTTAATATCATTATCCGCAACCGAGTCGTCAGTTACATTATCACTTGCATAAACCATTCCAATACTTAAGATAAGAAGTATTAGAACAATTAAAAATTTTTTAAACATTATTTCACCTTGAAAGTAAAACAAGCACAATTATTTTATTTTAATTGTACTTTTTGCAGAAATTTTATACTTTGAATTTCCAGAGGTTATAACTACTTTATGTGTTCCTCTTCTTAATTTTTTAGTGTTTATTTTAGCAACACCCTTCTTATTAGTTTTCACTGTGTAAATCTTGTATTTTTTACCAGTGAAAACTTTGATTTTGACTTTTATATTTTTTACAACTTTTTTTGTTGCTTTATTTTTAACAGTTACTTTGAAATATTTGGATTTTTTATATTTAACAGTTATTTTAGGGGCTTTGATGATTGTGGAGGCTTTATTAATTTTAATTGTTGAAGATATCTTAGTTGCAGAATAGTTTACATAAGATGGGAATACTTCAATTTTATAAGAACCCACAGCATGATTAAATTTTAAACTTGCAATACCCTTAGAATTAGTGTAAATTGTTGTGCAAATAACCCAATATTTAGCTGATTCTTGAAGACATGTATCAAAATCAAAATTCTTCTCGAGTTTACGCCATGAACTGTACAATTTTTTAGGTACTGTGATTTTAACACAAATTGGGAAATTTTTCATGGCTTTTTTAGTTTTTTTATCAGTGATGGTAAACTTAAAAATTTTTCCAGAATTATAAGAAGCGGTTAATTTCGGAGCAGTGATAATGACAGAAGTTAAATGAGTAACATATAAACCACTGCAATTTGAAATTAAGTATTTCAATTGTGTGTATGTATGATGATAAGTAGAAAAGCTTCCAGATCCAAAATCTAAATAATCCATCTTATAAGATTCAACCAAATCAGTATCCAAATAATCTGCAGAATTATTCAAAAATTCAGAATTTGCGATAGCAAATTGATATCCTGAATTGGGAGCAAATTTTGAATATGTACATACCGCCCCACCAAAAGCTTTAGCATGATTATTAATGAATTTGCAATTAGTGATATTCAACTCATATTGCTCACAAAAAATAGCCCCACCCCGATCTGCACTATTATTAAAGAAGTTACAACCAACTACAGTTAATTCATTGCCGAAAATAGCTCCTCCATAATTATGATTAAATTGCGAATAATTTCTTATTGAATTATTTATAAAATTCGAACCACTAAAGAACCCATCATTACAATATACGGCTCCACCACCAAAACTTGAAGAACAGTTAATAAAATTACAATCAATAATTGTCAAGGAATTATGTGTTTCGATAGCACCACCTTCATCCCACCTACTTTCAATATGGGCGTTATTGATAAAAGTACAATTAATACAGGTTATGTTTTTATAACTAAATTCAGAACTATAATCAGAGACTATAGCTTGATTAGCATCTACAATTTTTAAATTTTTAAAAACGATTTTTGAATAGCTGATAAGTTGAAAACACTTAGATCCACCGTTTGCTTTTAGAACCGTGTTATTTGATCCTTGAATTGTTAAATCTTTATTAATTATAATTGAATTACCATAACTAACATACTCACCTTCAAGGTCTATTATATCCCCTGATTTCGAGTTATCAACTGCTGTTTGAATATCATTAAAAGTGTTTCCTATAGGCTTATAAGTATCTTCAAGTTGATTTTCCTCAGATATGCTTAGCTGTTCAACATCATTTGATATGGAATCTTCATCATTTAAAGTATAATCTATTTCTAAAATTTCATCAGTAATATTCGAAGCTGAAACCATATTAATGCATAAAAAAAGAATTAAAATAACTAAGAAAATTTTTATTGTATTATTTAAACTAAACTTCATACGAATCACTAATCTAAAAATTATAAAAACAAGCAAGAGAAAAAAGTATGCCAAATAATGATTTAATTAATGGTTAAAAAGTTATTTCAAACCCTCACTCATTTTTAACAATATTTTGGGAAAGAAATATTAATAATATTCTTTCATTAACTCACAAATATTATTATATCTTTATTCATAAATAAATTTAAAACAGTATTATTAACATAATAATACTATTTTAAAAAAAAGTTAGATTTGTAAAAATTTCTAAACCTAATCCATATCACTGAACAGCAATTTCCATTGATTTGAATTGTGAATGATATCGAATCGGGAATAAATGTAGTTTAAGACATATTCCCCATCTTCCGTGATTTTGAAATACTTGATTTTCTTATTGTTTTTAGTTCTTAATTCGCTGTCGATTATGCCAGATTCTTCCATTTTATTTAATATAGGATAGATATTACTGGGATTTGACTTTTTCAGTGACATTTCATCTATGAATATTTCAAAAAACTTATCCAATTCCTTTAAAATCCCATAGCCATGAATGCACTTATTATACTTAATGATCCACAATATCAAAAAGCGAGACATTCCCTTAACATAATGTTTGATTACGGGATTATTATTAATAACTTCAGAATAATTTTTTTGAACATTAGACACGGAACTCTCATCAGCCATTATATCTTTTCCAATTTTATTAAAAACGAATATCCAAGTTTAATTGAATAACAATTAAATTATAATTGCAATTAATATATAAAGCAATATTATAAAAATGAGTATAAAATATATAATAAGTCCCTAAGGCGAAAAAAAGTAAAAAAAAGAAGAGAGTTGAACTCTCTAGAATAAGTCTTGTAAGTTCATGATGTAAGCACCTAATTTACCGTCGAAGTTACCTGCACTGATTTCAAGTACGCCGTCGACTGAACAGGCTGCAACAATACCTGCTTTCATAGCTGCTTTTACAGATTCTTCATCTACACCATCAATAACAATTTCAAATACACCATCAGCATCGTCTCTGATATCAGAGTCTACTTCTCCTTTTAAGGTTACGCACATTTTTTCGTTAGTGGATGCGTTTAAGAATTTGGAGTATTTGTTGGATCCTACTTTAGAACCAGATGCAACCATACCTCCAGGGAATGGGGTGATTACACCTTTAACTTGAGAAATAGCTTTAACTGCTAAATCTGCAGCTTTAACACCAGTAATTTGGTCTTTTGCTAAAATGAAGAAGTTTCCTCCAGCTACACCATCTTTGTATCCGAATTCTGATTCCACTAAGAAGTCACCGGACATGATTGGGATGGAGTGGATTTTTCTTCCGTCAATGCAACATTCTTTTTCAAATCCGTCACCGAAGAATTTTAATTTGTTACCTGTTTTTAAAGTTTCTTCTGACTCAAGTAAGTTAAATGCTGCTGCGGTAGGAGCAGTTAAGACACACATACCAATTCTTTCCATCAATTCGTGGTCGAGTGCTTTTTTACTACCTTGACAAATCATAATTGCATAACCAGGTCTTCCATCAGGAGTACATTCAGCTGGTACATAGCAGTCAATACCTGCTTCTGCAGGACATCCAATAACAGAAGTTCCGTAACCAGTTGCTTCAGTAGCTGCGATTTTTGCTAATCTTGCGGTTGCCGCTGTAACTAAGATTCTAGTTACCTTAATTCCAAAACCTTCTGCATAAGTATCTTTAATTTCTACGCCATTAATTTCCATAATTTCACCAAAAATTTTTTCAAAAAAAAATTGTTTTTTGTGATAATAAAATTTATGATTATGAATAAAAATAAAGTTTTCTATTTAATCATTTGGTTGGCTTTCAACAGATTCTTCAATTTCTTCAGGTGAACCTGTTAATGAGATATTATTTAAAACGGAAGATCCGAAATATGGTAAAACAGCCATACCCAACATTGTAGCCATCCAAAATGAAATCAGCCTTTCAATAACAGTGGCCGCTGCACTTACTGATGCTGGAATGCCTGCTGCAGAGTAAAGAAGAATCATCAATCCATCAACTGTACCTAAACCACCCGGAAGAAGCGGAATCATACCTACCAAACAGGACACAATAAATACTTCACCAATGACGATTAGGTTAATATCTGCACCAAATGCTAAAAATACCAAATAAACCCTCAGGATTTCAAAAATCCATATCGCAAAAGATAATGTGAGAGTATAAGCCAAACCTTTTCTATTTGACATCAATACAATCATAGTATGTTGAAAACCAACTATTGCATCATGAATTGAATTTTCTACAGACTCAGAGTTTTTCTTATAGAATCTTCTCACAAGGGCAAGAATCCAACCCTCAACTCGCATTCCAAAGCCAGGATTAATGCACATATAAATAATTGCAAAAAGTAGCATCAATATAACCACTACTGCAAGAACCATTACGGCCAAAAGCCATATATCAAAATCGAAAAACAACGCCATGGAAGAGATTGTGATTGCAGCCAATAATACGAATGGGAATGTATCCAATGCCCTATCAGCAACAACAGCGGCAAATGTTTCGTCAAATGTACTTCCTTCTGTATCTCTAAACAGAAGATATGCCCTTACAGGTTCTCCACCGCCACGTCCGGAAGGAGTGATGTTATTAACTGCAAGACCCACTAAAACCATTGGGAGCAACTTTTTAAAGCTTGCATCAATTCCTGCAATCTTATTGAGGATTTTCCAACGCCAAGTGTATAAAAAATAAGTAAAAACCTGAGCACCAATAGCTAAAGCTATAAGATTCAAATCAGCCATCTTTAAAGCCGCAATAACCTCGTCAATTCCCACAAAGTATAGCATTCCCAAAAGGACAAGAACACTTACAATCAAGAGAATCACTGTTTTTTTATCCATAGTTTATAATAGTTATAATCTTCAATACTTATAAATTTATATAGATATTTATTCAAATTATTAGAATAATGAGGTATGTTACTAAAAGCGATTTGTTGATTGTTGCAAAAGATTCAGGATATGTTATGATTGGGATTGGATTGATGTGCCTTATCCCCCTAATAATCGATTTGATTTATTTTGAATTTGATATTATCAGTTTCATAATTCCTGGAGCCATTTCAATAATTTTTGGATTTGCTTTAACTAAATATTTTGAGAATACCCGTACCAAAAAAATGCGACTTAAGCATGGGATGATGATTTCATCTTTTGCATGGTTTTGGGCAGGCCTTATTGGGGGGCTTGTTATAACGCTTGCAACAAACATTTCATACATTGATGCTGTTTTTGAAAGTGTATCCGCTTTAACCGGTACTGGAGTTACAATATTTTCAAATGTTGAAGTATTGCCTCACAGCATACTATTTTTTAGAGCTCTTGAACAATGGGTTGGTGGTTTAGGGGTTGTAGTTATGGTTATTGGTGTTTTTACAAAACCCGGATCAGTTACATCCAAGTTATATAACTCAGAAGCCCGTGAAGAGCGTCTCGAACCAAGTATTAAATCAACTCTTAAAAAAACACTGGAAATTTATGCCATTTATACCGTTCTGGGAATTGTGTTATACATCCTAGCGGGAATGCCTTTATTCGATTCAATCTGCAATACATTCACCATCATCTCAACAGGAGGGATGAATGTTAAAAATGCAAATATGGGCTTCTATCAAAGCGATTTAATCTACTTCATTACAATTGTCCTGATGATACTGGGCGCAACAAGCTTCTTAGTTCATTACAAGATTATTAAAAGTAAAGGAAAATCATTAATTGAAGACTTGCAATTCAAAGTGATAATCTGTCTAATTGCGTTCGTTACATTAATGCTGTACTTTTTAACAAACATAGTTCCGATAGAGCTATTATTTACTGTCGTGTCTGCAATCACTACAACCGGAGCAAGTGTTTCGCCAGTAGAAGTAATGGCCAGTTGGCCGCCATTCATGATAATATGTTTAATGTGCTTAATGTTAATTGGAGGGTCTAACGGATCCACTGTAGGTGCAATAAAGCTTGTTAGAATGATAACATTCTTTAAAGGAATATACAAGCATGTCAGAGAAATCCTATCCCCTGAAGGAAGGGTAGTGTCCATGAAATTAAATGGACGTAAAATAGATGAAAAAGCAATATCCCAAGCTGGAAACTACATTACGTTATATTTGATGTTTATCATGTTTACTTGGGCTTTATTATGCTTATTCGGATACGACCCATTCAACAGTTTATTTGCAGCAATGTCCCTTCAGGGAAATAACGGTCTGGAGTTAGGAATAATAAATACTACCTTAAATCCAATTGTAAAGGTAGTGTGCATGATTGACATGTGGACTGGAAGGTTAGAAATTTACCCTGTATTAATTACTGTAAGAGCATTTTTCGAAGTTTTCAAATGATAAAATTTATAATCTATAAAAATAAATATTGATTAGTCATTAGTAAAGGGGGACTGTTATGTATATTATAATTATGGGCGGAGGCCGTGTAGGACGCGCACTTGCAAGCTTATTGATTGACAATGGGCAAGACATTACATTAATTGAAAATGATGAAACCTTGTGTGAGAAAGTTGCAGCAGAACTTGATGCATTGGTTATTTATGGAAATGGAACAAGTTCAAAATTACTTGAAGAAGCGAATATTGAGGATGCAGACTACTTCATTGCAACAACAGGTAATGACGAGGCAAACTTGCTATCATGTATTTTAGTTAGAAAATATGATGTCCCGCATATCATTGCCCGTGTAAGTAACCCTGACCATGAAGAAGCATTTAAGGAAGTTGGAATTGATCATGTAATAAGCCCGGAAACCGCTGCTGCAGCGCAATTGCAAAAATTAGTTACAAGACCAAACGCTGCAGAGATAATGACCCTCGGTGAAGGGGATGCTGAAATATTAGATATGACAATAACTAACGACAAAATTGTAGGAAAACGCTTTAAAGAAATCACCCCTACTAAGGAATACATTATCATCTCTACTTATGACAGTAATGGAAAATTAGAAATTCCTCTGCCAGATAAAACAATTACAAGAGGAGAAAAAGTAACCGTTCTTGTAAAAAGAGGAAACTTTAAAAAAGTTTCCAAAAAACTAGAAAAATAATTATAAAAAGGAATAAGACAATTTAATATGGTCTTTTCCATTTTTTTCTACTATTGGGCCATGGCCAGGATAGATATTTTTAACGTCTAATTTTGTTAATCTTTCAACGCTATTTTTCATATCCTCATAATTTCCGCCAATATCCATTCGACCAACTCCGCCACCAGCAAAAATCGTATCGCCACAAATTAGATTTTCACCATCCCACAAGCAGATTCCACCACTAGTGTGACCAGGAGTATGAATAACTTCAAAATCGCCAATTTTATCGCCTTCTTCAAGTTCAATATCCACTCTTGAATTATTTACACCCTCAAAACCAAAAGCAGATCCCGCTGTGCCTAAAGTATCTTCATTTCTAATAGGGATTGCATCAAGTTTATGAACAGCGATTTTCGCATTAGGGAAAAAGTGATTGCCTCCAATATGGTCAAAGTGGCAATGAGTGTTTACAACCAATTCAATGTCTTCTGGCTCAACACCATTTTCACGAAGTTTTGAGAACAAATAATCCTTATTTTGACCCGCTCCAGTATCCACTAAAGTGTTTTCATTAATTAAATAACAATTCGAATCGTAATTATATCCCATGATAAAAATAATCTCTGACATAAAAGATAATATTGTTACAGAAGTAATTAAAATTTTTGAAAAAAAGATTTGTATAAAAATGGGGTCACAGGGATTTGAACCCCGATCCTGGGATTTCTCTTGCCTCAGTACTCCAATTGTTCATCACAACGGATACTGTTCAGTTACGCGTATATTTCTTCAAAGACAACTGGAGTCCCAGATGATGCCAGGTTACACCATAACCCC
>NZ_JBGUWC010000023.1:0-1805 GCF_045220775.1 Methanobrevibacter sp. | reverse complement strand
GTATCGTTGCCTTTGTAATTGTCGGTTAATCTGAATCTTCGAGTATCTTTCATTTTATTTTCCTCATTTCTTCTATTACTGTATCGGCAAATTCTTTGGGTAAGTTATTTTGGATAATATTTTTCAAGTAATCAATACGTTCCTCGTACATGTTAGCTCTGGCTAAGTGTTCTTGACTATATCCGTCAAATCTTAAGACCTGCTCCCATAATTGGTTTAATAAGTCACTTGCTTCAATCACTGAGGTTATTGTATTTTTTGTTAGATTATCTTGCACACCATTATCACATATTCCTTGATTATTATAATGTCTGATTGGTATGAATCTTTTATTTTCAGTCATAATTATCCCATGTTTCTTCATTGTATTGTTTTTCGAAAAATTTGGATAGTTTACAGTAATCATTCCATGCATCGCAACTATACTCGGCAGCTGTATCTATACTTTTTATGGTGTCTCGGAGTATTTCTTTAACACTGCTTCTTTTAGTATAGGAGTCGGCTTCGCAAATCATATTTATTAACTCTTTTAGTTGGGCATTTTCCTCGGTTAACTCATTTAATAAATGTGTTACTTGGTAGGTGGTTAATGGTTCACCGTTACAATGCACCCACCATTTATTTGCTGCTAATCTTTCAAAGGTAGTGTATTTATCCATAATCATCTATTCCCTTGTGAAGTTTAATTCTAAACCATCCTCGTCATAATATGATCTAATGGACCATGTTAAGAAATGATTATCCAGCATTGTCTCGTACTGGGCTAATGTTTTTAGTATAGTGGCTGTTTGACTTTTTTTGAATCTTAAACGGACACTATTTATTATCCCTGTATTTTCGATTAGATTGTTGATAATATATTTTAAATCCATTGTTGTTGCATCTGCAATTTCCATAGGTTTAGGTGCATCATCATCTATTTCCCCATGATGGGCTTCTCGGTAATCTTCGATTACTGTTTTATAGGCTTTACGGTAATTTTCTTTTAAATCCCCGTTTTCGTCATATGCTTCATCGGGGATTTTTAACTCTTGAATATATGGATTATCTGTTGGTTCAAAATCCACACTTGTGATTTTAATATCAGTTAATTCTTCATTAGCTTTATTGAGGTATTCTCTTATTTTTTCTTTTAACTCTTCAGTATCCCCATTATATTCTACATGCATATTTATCATAAAATTCCTAGCCTCCTTTAAAATGGTATTATGGGTTCATCCCCATTCAGTTTCCTATAGTAATTGTTTTCAGGGTCATAATTGACTAGTTCGATTCCTAGTTTGCGAACCATTTCTTTAGCTCCGAAGTATTTATCAATATCAGAGCCTTTCCCATTCATTGTTGCATCGTCGTATTTATCAGTTACATAATCATAATTCTTTTTTATGCATTCGAGGATTAGGTTTTCTGGTGGTTCAACTATCTGATTTAATTTATCGTAGTTGTAGTATTCTTCGGATTCTTTTATTTGTTTTATACATGCTGCTTTTTCAGGATGGTCTCTTTCGAAAGACTCCCATGTCCTGTCACTTACTCGGAACTGTTTACCTTTGTATTCGCATAACATCCTTTAACACCCTTTTTTTTATGGTTTTATGATTTCATATTTGATTTCTAAATCTTCAATACTCTGTTTTAACTCGGTTAGTTTCTTGTTTAATTCTTCTTTATTGGTTATGAAACTGGATTCCTGTATTTGTCTTTCAAAAGATTCTAAATCACTGATTAACCAGTGTTTATCCAAACCTATATTCTCATGGAATTGTTCAAAATCATGTAATCGTGAATAATAATTAAAGTATTTG
>NZ_JBGUWC010000022.1:0-2407 GCF_045220775.1 Methanobrevibacter sp. | reverse complement strand
ATAATTGGGTGTGGTTCTCTGGCGTTCCTGTGGTGCTCTGTCGGCTGTGGTGGTGCGTGTCTGACCGACAGCAAGGAAGTAGAGGTTAATCAAGAAGTGGCGGTTGCCTTATTTGTCTTGATACTATAGAAACTATTCGGGATTTTATAAAAAGAAAAAGAAAAAAGTAATAATTCTCATAAAAAAAGGGGGTGTATTATGACATGAAATGTTTATATGAAGATTTGCAGAAACAGATTGATGAAGAATTTGCACCGAGTAAGAAATCAACGGAAAAATTAACAGATGTTTATTTGCGTATCGGTGAGATGAAAAGGGCAGGACGTGTAAACGATTGTGCAACATTTTTAGATTTTACATATTCTGATGATGATATGTGCAGGCTTGCACACGCTAATTTCTGTCATGATACATTGTGCCCTCAGTGTGCCAAAAGAAAAAGCATGAAAGTATATACACAAGTGAAATCTTGTGTTGATTATTTGCAGAAAAATGAAGATAAAGCATTTTTATTTGTTACGCTTACTGTTAAAAATTGCTCTGGTGATGATTTGGCGGCAACTTGTAAGTTGTTGTATGATTCTTATATAAGGCTTATGGATTTAAAAAGAATGCGTTTTGTACATGGTGCCTTTCGTGCATTAGAGATAACACACGACAATGAAGAATTTATTACCCGTGATATGTATTACGGCAATCCCAAAAGGCATATAAAATCAAGAAGAAAATATTATGATGAACGTGGTTTAAAAATAGGCGATAAAAACCCTAATTTTGATATGTTTCACCCACATTTACATATTATTTGGGTAGTTGATAAGAGTTATTTTTATAATTCTCCTGATTGGATTGATAATAGAGCACCTAAACTTGAATTGGTTAAGTTGTGGCAAAAGGCACTTAATGTTGATTATGCCCCTCGTGCTGATATTAGGGCTTGTAAGAGTAAGGATATAAAAGAAAATATTCTTGGTATCAATACTATTGATTTATCTTCGGCTGTGGCTGAGGTTGCGAAATATGCGGTAAAATCAGCGGATTATTTGGGTGGTTCGGACGAACTCAACGACAGAACGGTTAAAGCTCTGTTATCTGCTACAAGGGGTAGGAGAATGTTTGAATTTTACGGTATTTTCCGTAAAGTTCGACAATTATTGAAACTTGATGACATTGAAAACGGCGATTTAGTGCACGTTGAAACGGAGCAGGAGGACGGAAAGCCCGTTGTGCTTATGCACGTCTATTTTGCATGGAATAAAAAGAAACGGCAGTATATTCATATCGGTATCAAGGAAGAAGTACCAGAGGACAGCACGGCACCGCCTGAGCCTGTGCCGCCTGATAGGAATATTGCGTAAATAGGGAGAGTTCAGAGAGGGAACGGCTCTGACGCACGGCACTTTTGCTAAAAAGTATAGTGCGTTATACCTTGCAGGTATTGCCGTTGCCCTGTTGGTTGTGCTCTCTTGTTTGTGATGCCGTCATTCTTCTGTCAGTTTCATTTGGTCTTTGTTTATGGTCTGCTCGAATGTATTGGTTGCTTTCAGAAATTTGTTTTTGCCCTCTATCCTTGCGACTTCCAACAAGTTCAATTTCATCAAATCGGACACATATTTGTTGACATTCTGTTTTTGTGTCTGCAAGAAGTCGGCTATCTGTGTTTGTGTCATTTCGTGGACTGCAAGCAACATCAATATTTTGTAGTGGTATGTCGTTAAATCTGCCCTTGAAAGTGTGGTCAAGTAGTCAGCCGAAAGGCTTATTTTTTTTGATTTTTTCATAGTGTTTACTCTCCTTAAAAGTAATATTATTTGTTTACATATATAATTATATAACATTATTACCGATTTGTCAATAGTTAGTAATAAAAAAATATTATAGAAGTAATAAAAAAATATTACTAAATGCAGTAATTAAATAATATTACATAAGTAATGAAATGATATTACTAAAAATGATAATAAAATAATATTACTAATGTAATGAAATAATATTACTATAAAAACAGTAATAAAATAGCATTACATAAGTAATGAAATAATATTACTAAATATCAAAAATCACAAAAATCATATTTTTAATAAAAATATCTATATCGTGTGTTTAAAGCTGGATTTTCACCGCCTTTTGTATGTAATACGCTTGTAATACGTTGTAATATGATGTAATACGCACAAAATGTGTATTTTATCCTAATGCGGCAAGAAGACTCCGACTTCTATAAGTCGGAGATGAATTGCCGCCAGCCCGTAAGGGCTGATTTTTTCATTGACAACATCAAGATATATTGCTAAAATACATATATAAGGTTTCCAAAAGCTGTCCGTAAGACAGCAGTACCGTAGGGAGTACGGGAAGGGTTTGCCTCATAAAAAACCCATAGCCTCGGAAACTGATGCCCGTAAAA
>NZ_JBGUWC010000021.1:0-2927 GCF_045220775.1 Methanobrevibacter sp. | reverse complement strand
TCCTCGGTTTTGACTCGTGCTAGTTTATGGTTACGGCCGTCAAAGTATTTCTGGACAATGTATAAATCTTCGGTTTTATCGTAGGTGTAGTTTTTAGGTTCATCCATTATATCAATGTTGTTTGTCCTGATGGTTTAACTGTTGACTTTGCAACAATCCTTTCATCATTATTATTACCATATAATTCAATGAAATCTAAAGCTTCCTTTGGTGAATGTATTTTTTCAATATGAGGCACGGGTATTCCATGGTATAAGTATTTGTTTACCCTCCAACCTTGATAGAATGTCTGTTCTAAACTATCCATTTGCATTACACTTCCACGAGCACCCATACTCCAAAAGTTGATTGTACACATCTTCACACTTGTTTCATCAATATCCTGCCCCACTAGGAATAAATCCCCTTTACTTTTCACATGTGTAGCTAGTAACATACGGCCACTACCACAGGCACAGTCATTAGCTATCTTATCAGAATTATCCTCAAAGGTTTTATCCCTCATCACTAAATCTGTTGTAACTTCAGCAACACAAGTAGGACTATAGTATTGGCCTAATTGCTTTGATTTTCCCTGTGACAATACTACTTGCTCATATAATTCACCTAACAAATCATAGTAAGGTTCAGTATTTAATATCTCACTTAATTTATTCAAGTAAGCCCCTAACAAATCTTGATATGCTTCTTCGTTCCCATGATAATTAGGTGATTCTTCATTACAGTATAGTAAGTTGATTCTAATCACATAATCTAACCAATCATTCCATATTACACTACGGTCATTATATCTTGCTAGTTCTTCGAATATTTCCTCGAATGTCTTCATAAATATCTTTGCCCCCTTTTCTTTTTTTGTATAACTTCCCATCTTCGTAGAATATTGTATATTCTTCCATTTCCTTGAATATACAATTATCACAATCCATATGATTTATACAATATGGAATGTATCTCATGTATTTTGCACATGGAGCTATCATTTCTCTTCCTCTTGCAATAATTTTTTTTATCTTCCGATTATATTGGTTCCGTATTCTCGTCTTTTTTCCGGATTGTTTATTAGTGTTAATGTGTCTTTTTCGGTGTGGATTATTAATTCACGAAATTCCGGATCATCATAATATCTTGTAATAATGACCAAGTATCGTGTGTCGATGTGGTAGTAGGTTTTTAGTATGCTTTTCATGCAAGCGTATTTGTCATGTGCATTGGTATAGTCGTGTAGTATTCTGCGTGCGGTGGGTATGTCTAGTCCTGTATCATTGCTGTCTATGTATAATCGGTTGTCTATGATTGTGAATTTATGTTCCTGTGATGGGTCTTCGAATTTTTCCAGGTACTCATCGAATACTCCTTGTTGGATATTATATATGACTCTCATTAGTTGCATTGCGGATAATCCTGTTTCTTTAGCACATGCTTGTCTTGGTAGTTGACTGTAGGTCCATCTTGGTAGGCTGTTTTTTATGTGCAGGACGTCTAATATGTTGAAGTTAAGTTTTGGATTGCCTTGTCCTTTACGGTAGATGTCTATTCCTTTAACTCCTGTGAGGTTGTATAATTTTTTACAGGATTCATGTATAGTGAAGGCTAGGTCTTGTTTGGGTAATTCTTTTCTTTGATTGTAGTTGTGGATTATCTTGTTGAATGTGCCTTCTTCGATATTCCAGATTACTCGTTTTATTGTTCCTGGTGATAGGCTGGGATATTCTTTACTTATACGTGTGTAATCGTAATCGTTTACATAATAGTAGGGTATTTTTTCTTTTATTTGTATGATGTCTTCTATTGTGAATTTGGTTGGTTTTCCATGGTTGTCTTTGTTTTTGAATCTTCCATCTGGTAAGAGTGTTAAACTGTATTTTTTCCTTTGGGATAAAGGTATGTTCATTAAATGTTTACCTGGTTCTACTCTAGGTAAGTTTTCTGGAGTATCATCCACTACCACTGCTGTTATAGGATAATCTTTAATGAATTTATATAGTTTATCTTCACTTTTTTTGAGGCCGTGTTCTTTGACTAGGTAATTGTATCCTATGCGTGTGGCTTTGCGGATTTCAGCATCAGTTAAAGTTACTGTATCCATGGTTTTAATTAAATCTGATACTTTGGCGGATTCGATTTTCACTCGCCTTGTAATATTATTAGATTCTTTGCTAAGTTCAGTGAATAAGCTTTGCTTAACTTTAGTTATATCATTGGCGATTATTTCGAATTCATTGTTTAGATGTTTTAGTATGTCTTGGTTGTCTTGTTTTAATTGTTTTATTTCATGGTTTTGGTCGGTGATTGTTTTCATTAGTAGTTGGTTGAATTCTTGTTGTTCTTTTAATTGTTCTAGTATGCGGGTTTCAGTTTCAGAGGGTGTTTCCTCTTTTGTTTTTCGATTGAATATGCTCATCTTTTATCATCTCAAATTTGTTTTTTTTCTTTGGGTAAAAAATTTTTTTTATAGTTTATTTTTTTAAACTATAATTTAATATATAATGATAATAATATTTAAATGTAATGTATAAAATATTAAAAAAAGAGTATAAAAAAGAAATATTCTATTAAATCATATAGAAATGTATTAACCATCATAGAAAATCTTTGAAAAGTTCATCATCATAAATTTTCTATTCCGCAGGATCCAATGTAATAGAAATTCTTTAGAAAGTTTCTCATCATCTTTTTTCTACACACCCAAATATACTTAATAGAAAAATCTTTGAAAAGTTTCTTGCTGAAGATTTTCTATTCAACATTTTTGAAGGTAATAGAAATTCTTTAGAAAGTTTATCATCATAAATTTTCTATTCAATATATCCAACTGCAATAGAAAATCCTCCTAAAGATTAATGCTAAAAGATTTTCTATTAAACCATATAGAAACGTATTCAGCAGCAGATAAAAAATAGCTTTCACCATCTTTCAATCTTAAT
>NZ_JBGUWC010000020.1:0-7947 GCF_045220775.1 Methanobrevibacter sp. | reverse complement strand
AAATGACCTTATTAAAAGAGTTATCGGGGTAGAGATGGTTAAATGATTATTGAAGGAAATATTATTAAGATTGCTGGGCCTGTTATTGTCGCAGATGGAATGAGAGGGGCTCAGATGCTTGAGATGGTTAGGGTAGGTGAAGAGAAGCTTATCGGGGAAATCATTGAGCTTGAAGGTGACACCGCAACTATCCAAGTATATGAAGAAACAGCCGGTATTCAACCGGGTGAAGTAGTTGAATGTACTGGTGGTCCATTGTCAGTAGAACTCGGTCCAGGTGTAATGAGTTCTATTTTCGACGGTATTCAAAGACCTTTAAGAATCATCAGAGAAGAATCTGGTGATTTTATTGCAAGAGGTATTGATGTAGATTCTGTAAACAAAGAGAAAAAATGGACTTTCAAACCTGTGGCTAAAGTTGGAGATGTTTTAAAAGGTGGAGACGTTCTTGGTGAAGTTCAAGAAACTACTGCAGTTTTACACAAAATTATGGTACCTCCAACACTTGAAGGTGAAGTAACCGAAATTGCTACTGAAGGTGAATACACTGTATTGGAAGACATTGCTACTGTAGGTGGCGAAAAAGTTCAAATGCTCCAAAAATGGCCTGTTAAAAGAAGTCGTCCATACATTGAAAAATTAGATCCAGATATACCTTTAGTAACTGGTCAAAGAGCACAAGACACTTTCTTCTCCGTAGCTAAAGGAGGAGCAGCAGCTATTCCAGGTCCTTTCGGATCAGGTAAAACTGTTACACAACAACAATTAGCTAAATGGGCTGACGCAGATATCGTTGTATATATTGGATGTGGAGAACGTGGTAACGAAATGACTGAAGTACTTACTGAATTCCCATTCCTCGACGACCCTAAAACCGGTAATCCATTGATGGACAGAACTGTTCTTATTGCAAACACTTCCAACATGCCGGTAGCAGCTCGTGAAGCATGTGTATATACTGGTATTACTATTGCTGAATACTACCGTGACCAAGGTTACGATGTAGCACTCATGGCAGATTCAACCTCAAGATGGGCTGAAGCTATGAGGGAGATTTCTGGAAGATTAGAAGAAATGCCTGGGGAAGAAGGTTACCCAGCATACTTAGCATCCAGATTAGCACAATTCTACGAAAGAGCAGGAAGGGTAAAAACTATTGGTACTGAACCAAATGTTGCATCCATTTCTGTAGTTGGTGCTGTATCACCTCCTGGTGGGGACTTATCTGAACCTGTTACTCAAAACACATTACGTATCTGTAAAGTGTTCTGGGCGTTAGATGCATCTCTTGCAGATAAACGTCACTTCCCTTCAATTGACTGGTTACAAAGTTATTCTTTATATGTAGACAGTATTGAAGGTTGGTGGGCTGAAAATGTAGCAGCAGACTGGAGAGCAACTCGTGACCAAGCTATGGGATTATTACAAAAAGAATCAGAGTTACAAGAAATTGTACAATTAGTTGGTCCTGATGCATTACCTGAAACTGACCAAGCTACTTTGGAAACTACTCGTATGTTAAGAGAAGATTTCTTACAACAAAACGCATTTGATGATGTAGATACATACTGTGCTCCTGATAAACAGTACAAAATGTTAAAAACCATTTTATTATTCTACAAAGAATCTCTTGCAGCAGTTAACAGAGGAGCTCCAATTGCTAACATTGTAGCATTACCTGTTAAAGAAGAAATCGGTAAAATGAAATACATCCCACAAGATGTATTTGATGAAAAAATTGCAGAAATTCAAGCAGCAATTACTCAACAATGCAGTGAGGCTTAAAAATGAATACAAATATTAAAACTAGAGAATATACTACTGTATCTGAAGTCTCAGGTCCTTTAATGATTGTTGAAGGAGTAGAAGGCGTTGGTTACAATGAAATTGTAGATATCGAAACACCTACTGGTGAAAAAAGAAGTGGACAAGTTCTTGAAGTAACTAAAGATGTTGCTGTTATTCAAGTATTCGAAGGAACAAATGATTTAAACACTAAAGATACAAAAACAAGATTCACTGGTCAAACCGCAAAAATCGGTGTATCCAGAGACATGATGGGACGTATCTTTAACGGTATCGGTAAACCTATCGACGGCGGACCAGAAATTATTCCAGATGAAGAATTGGATATTAACGGGGCTCCTATGAACCCTGCTTCTCGTGAATTCCCTGAAGAATTTATTCAAACTGGTATCTCTACCATAGACGGAATGAACACATTAGTAAGGGGACAAAAACTTCCTATTTTCTCAGGATCTGGTTTACCTCACAACGATTTAGCTGTACAAATTGCAAGACAAGCTAAAGTATTAGGTGCTGAAGACGAGTTCGCAGTAATTTTCGCAGCAATGGGTATTACAAACGAAGAAGCAAACTTCTTTATGAGAGACTTCGAACGTACTGGAGCTTTAGAAAAATTAACAGTATTCATGAACTTAGCAGACGACCCTGCTATTGAAAGGATCCTTACTCCTAAAATGGCATTAACAACTGCTGAATACATGGCATTCGAACTTGGTATGCACGTATTGGTTATTCTTACTGACTTATCCAACTACTGTGAAGCATTAAGGGAAATTTCCGCAGCTAGGGACGAAGTACCTGGTCGTAGAGGTTACCCTGGTTACATGTACACTGACTTAGCTGGTATTTACGAACGTGCAGGACGTATTGCAGGTAAAGAAGGTTCTATTACTCAGATGCCTATCTTAGTTATGCCTCAAGACGATATTACTCACCCAATTCCTGACTTAACCGGTTATATTACCGAAGGACAAATCGTATTAAGTAGGGAAATCTCAAGGAAAGGTATTTACCCTCCTGTAGACGTACTTCCTTCACTTTCTCGTTTGATGAGTGGTGGTATTGGTGGAGACAAAACTAGGGATGACCACAGTGGTGTATCTGACCAACTCTATTCTGCATATGCAGAAGGTCGTGAATTAAGAGACTTAGTTGCGGTTGTAGGGGAAGAAGCACTTACTGAAAGGGATCAAAAATTCTTAGAATTTGCACAAGCATTTGAAGACCAATTCATTACCCAAAGTAAAGATGAAGACAGAACTATCTTCGAAACTTTGGATCTTGGTTGGAAATTACTCAAAATCTTACCTAAAGCTGAACTCAAAAGGGTTAAAGAAGAATTTATTGAACAATACCTTCCAAAAGATGACTAATCTCATTACAGTAATGTAGGTGATTAAATGGCACAAGATATTATAGATGGAATTAATCCAACTCGTATGGAATTATTATCTCTTAAAAATAGGACTAAACTTGCTGTTAAAGGGCATGGTTTACTCAAAGAGAAAAGGGATGCTTTAATTAAAGAGTTTTTTGATATCTTGGATCGTGTCAAAGGTATTCGTGAAAATGCAGAATTGAGTCTACAAGAAGCAAATGATGCTTTACTTGAAGCACAAATTGCTATGGGTGATTTGGCTGTTAGAAAAGCAGCATTATCCGTTAAGGAATCTATTGATGTAGAGATTTCATCAAGAAGTGTTATGGGTGTTGCTGTACCGGTAACTAATGTTAAAATGGAAGAAAGGTCCATTATTGACAGGGGTTACGGTTTTTCTGACACTACAATACAATTAGACGAAGCTGCAAAGAAATTCGAGGAATCTCTTAAGTATTTAATTGAACTTGGTGAAGTAGAAAAAACTATTTTCTTACTCGCTGAAGAAATTGAAGCTACTAAACGTAGAGTAAATGCTTTAGAACACATTATGATTCCAAGATTCCAAAATACTGAAAAGTATATTGATATGAGACTCCAAGAAATGGAAAGAGAAAACTTCGTAAGATTGAAAATGATTAGATCAACTATGGAGAAAAATGAAAAAGCAGCTGCTGCAGCTGAAGCGGCTAAAAATGCAGAAGCTTAAATTTTTCTCTTTACTTCTCATTTTCTCTTATTTTTATTTATTTTTTTAATTAAAGGTTAATTATAATTTTATTTTTAAAAAAAGTTAATATTATTGAGTTACTGTAAGAAAATTTTTTTCTAGAAAATTACAGAAAAGGATGTTAAAATGAAAAGAAATCCAATTGACCAATTTATGAAAGACCCTGATAATAAAGCGAAAGTATTTATCTGGATGACTCGTGCAATGATTGTAACTACTTTTATGATTACATTAGGTGTAATATTATTCATTTGCCATCTAGTTGGCCTTTTCTAGCAACTTCATTTACAATTTGGCTAGATAATTCCACTTTTCTACATAATTTTTTAAAATCTTTATCTTTATCGATTATTGTTAGTAATGGTTCTCCTTTTTCTGTTATGGATCCTATATGAGGCAAGTCATAGATGTTGTCCAAATCTATTTTTTCATATTTCATTCTTGTTGGTGAATAAATTATTTTTTTATATGAATAATATTGAGGTTTTGGAATTTCTATCATTTCACCCTTACAGGCATTAATGTGTGCCTCAAGCATATTTATTCCTAAAGATTTTTCAACACATTCAAATGTTCCTTGAAGTCTTGGGTTAATCTCAATGACATACAGTCCATTTTCATTTAGGATATAATCCACGCCATTCGATCCAACAAGATTGAATTTTCTTGCCAGCCCTTCGGCTGTAGATTTCATCTCGCCAAGTATTGCATCAATATCCTTAACGTTTGCCATTATTGATTCCCGGGTTAACGGGAGAATATTTCCGACATAGACAAAACTATTATTTTTTTCAAAATCATTTTCATTAAGCAATCTGGAATTGATTATTGTTTTTGCATCACTTTTTGTTGCCAGAACCGATGAACTTAAGTTGATTCCATTTACATATTCCTGCAAGATAAATTTCTTTTCACTAAATTCAATATGGCAGTCATTATCAAGGAGTTTTACACCATACCCCCCACTTCCTTGCATAGGTTTTAAAATAAATTGAACGTCTTCATAATTATTGCATATTTCAGAAGCTTCATCTACATCATTTAGTATAAAAGTCTTAGGAGTTAAAAATTCATTTTCGATTTCCTTGTAAAATTTAAATTTATTTTCAACTTTTTCAACATCTGTATTTCCCAATATTTTCTTTTGATCATTTTTTGAAAAGTCGCTTGGGGAAATGCCTGAAATGGGTATGATGTAGTCAACTTCATCAATGTAATCTCTTGAAATGTCTAAGATATCTTGCGCATTAAATTCATCTTCAAAAATTCCACAACTTTCACCGTCGCTTTCTTTTAGGATAATTTGTTGATTTTTGATGGTTGGTGTATCCGATGTAGAAAAATAGCTGGTAGAATAAATATCATAATTTAGTTTTAATGCACTGTTAAGCATACTTCTTGTATCAATTCCAATAAGCAATAGCTTTTCCATAAAATATCAGTAAAAATAGTTAATTAAAATAGTCCCGAGCGGAGTCGAACCGCCGTCTCCGGGTCCAAAGCCTAGAAGGATTACCACTACCCCACGGGACTATATGTGTTGCATTGTATACAACATTAAATATATATTTATAATGTAGTATTTATATCTATCGGTTATTTGACAAATTTTGATAAAATAAGCATTTTTCGTGCCATAAACAATTAAAACAGATTTTAGACACGCTTTCTTTTGTATTAAAAATAGCATCAATTTTTTCAAATAATTCCTTGGAATCATATTCTTTTGTGGTGTCTAAATTTTTTAGCACTTCATTGTCCATTTCCACAATCCTTTCATTTTGAGTATTGTTCTCACAAAGATAGTTTTTTAGATGTGGACAAGCCTTGCAGATATCATCCGGTGAAGATGCAAGTGTAATTTTAGTTTCGGGCAATTTTCTTTTAAAGTTAATGTCTTTCATATTCTCTACAAAATCATCATCATAGCCATAGCCCTGAAAGCCTTTGAGACACAATAAGTGATGTCCTCTTAAAATGAGTTTCATATCAATCAAAATAAAAAAAGAAAAAGGTTTAAAACCTTTTTTTAGTCTTTTGGTAAAAATACTTTAGATACGCTTGCGGCACCTAATATCTTTACAATATCTCCTGCAATAAATGGAATAAGACCCATCATTAAAAGATCAACGATTCCTAATGTTGTACCAGTAGTTAAACTAGACCATAATGCAAGACCAGCTAATCCTGGAATATAAATTAAAGCAAAGTTTGCAATTCCAATGACCATAGCCATTTTTGTAAAGTTACGTGCTTTAGCATATTTTTCGGTAATTGCACCAATAAAGTAAGCTGCAATAACAAATCCAATAAAGAATCCGCAAGTTGATCCTAAAAATATTTCAAGTCCGCCGGTCATTCCACCAAACCATGGAATAAATGCGACACCTAAAACTATATAGATGATTTGACTTAGGCATCCATATTTTTTACCTAAGAATAAACCAGAACATAGTACTGCGAATGTTTGAGCAGTTATAGGAACTGGAGTCCATGGGAGTGGGATAATGATTTGCGCCATTATACCAGTAATGCATGCCATAATGAATGACATGAGAATCTTGGTTGCAGTACTAGCATCTTGTATTCTTTCAAAAACATTTTTTCTAGTGCTGTAATAATTATCCATATTTATATTCATTTTTTACCTCCAATTTCCGAATCCTACTTAATATATGTTGATAATATTATTTATTATTTTAGGATTTTTTTTTAAATAGTAAATAAAAATAAGAATGAGAATTGAATAATTCTCATGTTAATTAATTTTAGTCTATAGTTATTATTTTCACGTCATGTGGTTTTTTAACTATATTTACGGATTTGAATGCGACTAATTTTTTGATTCCTTTTTCGGATGCCACATCAACAAGTCTTTGAGAAATAACGCCGTCAAAAATAACGCTGTCAGCGGTTCCATCTATGTTTTTAATTTCTTCGTAGATGTTTTCCACTTCAACTTCTTTAGTCATATTCAATGCTTCATCTAAAATTGCTCCGCTGCCGGTGCCTTCAAATTCTTTGAGCATATCTTTCATTAAGCTTACTTCATCATCTTCGATAACCGGTTCTTGAACAACTTCTTCACGGCGGTTGTATTTTTGTCTTTTATTGTTTCTGCCGTTGTTTCTGTTGTGCTCTTTTCTATTGTTGTTATCGTTGAGAATGTTGCTTGTGGCTAAGAATTGTGCGGTAGGAACTTTATCCCTAAGAGCAACCAACACTTCTTCTTTTTCTAAGTCTTCAACTTCTTTTCCTTTAGGTGCACGTGTAATGTAGTCCACATCACCGATTTGCAAGAGTTCTTTTAGGATGAGTTCTCCACCTCTGTCTCCGTCAACGAATGCAGTTGTAGTTCTTTTTTTACTTAACTCTCCGATTGAACGTGGCACGCTTACGCCTTCGACTGCTACGGTATTTTTAATGCCGTATTTAAGTAAGTTTAAAACGTCACTACGTCCTTCCACTACAATAATCGCATCTGATGTGTGGATGCTAGGACCTGCTGGTAAGCGATCTTCACCATATTCGGAGATTTCATGAACACGCATTGCTTCCCTTACTTCTTCAATCATTCTCATGCTAGTTGGACCAACGCTTTCAACCATTTTCTTGTAGATTTCTTTAGCACGGTTAACAACTTGCTCTCTTTTAACGGCCCTTACGTCTTCAACTTTTGTAGTTTGAATTTCAGCTTCACAAGGACCTACACGATTAATTGTTTCAAGAGATGCTGCGAGTATGGCGGTTTCAACCCTATCCAAACTGGAAGGAATTACGATTTCACCTTTTGCTCTTCCACTGTTGGAGTGGATGTTAACTTGGATTCTTCCTATTCTTCCAGTTCTTTGTAGTTCTCTTAAATCTAAATCATCACTGAGTAAACCTTCAGTTTGCCCAAATACTGCACCAACAACATCTGGTTTTTCTACAATACCGTTAGCGTTAATTTGGGCATGAATTAAATATTTTGTTGTAGTTAATTCTTCACCTTTTCCCATTTTTAAGCCTCCTAAGCTTATTAATCGGGATA
>NZ_JBGUWC010000019.1:0-14955 GCF_045220775.1 Methanobrevibacter sp. | reverse complement strand
CAGGGTTTTTGAATGAGTAAACAAATTATGAACAGGTTGTATATTTATCACATTTTCATGGTAAAAATACAATATTTAACCGCTAATATTCTCAAAAAGCATTAAAATTTACTGTATATTTTTTATTATTATTCTAATATGGAAATATCATTGGTATTTATTCGATTTATTAAAAACTTGTTCATAGAAATTTAACTCGTTCAAAAACCCTGTAAATGGGTGATAATGTGATTGACAGAACTGTCGAAATCCGATATAATAAAAGGGATAACTCAACTTATGTTAGAGGTGTCTTTATGATGCTATTGATAATGATGACCGTAGAGTATTCAAGAAAAAGAAACAACTGATAAATTATTAGGCGAAATTGACAACATCTTTGAATTTGTTAATTCGTATAAACCGTCTGAATAATTAAGATGTTATAAGGCAGAGCCAACAGGTGCTGCCTTATGTTATTTACCCCCAAAGGAGAAATTATGAGATATAAAAACGAAACAAAGGAAAAGTCAAATGGAATGATTTTCACTCCTGAAGATATGGCTGATTTCCTTTCAAATGAGCTTATATCATATCATTCTGATATTCATTATGATGAGATTTGTGTTTTAGATCCTGCTGTCGGCAAAGGAGAGTTACTGTTATCTATTGGCAGCATATTAAAGAAACGTTTCCCTAACAAAAAACTTATATTAGTTGGATACGAAACCGATGAGAATGTTGCCGAAACAACCTATAAATTATTAGGCAAAAAATTCCCTAATGATAAGATTGAAATAATAATTCAGGATTTTCTTTCAGTAGAACCAGCAATGCAATATGACTATATTATTGCAAATCCCCCATACATAAGAACCCAAATTCTTGGAACTGATAAAGCTCAGGAACTTTCAAATAGATATTCATTAAGTGGACGTATTGATATATACTATGCATTCTTATTATACACAAAATCATTTCTAAAAACTGATGGCATTGCAGGATATATTACTTCTAATAAATTCTTTACCATAAAATCGGGAGCAACTGTTCGAGACTTTATGGTGGAAAACTACCAGATCAAACGTATCGTTGATTTTGGGGATACCAAGCTATTCAATGCATCCGTTCTTCCTTGTATCGTCGTTTTTTCTCAAGGAACAACAACTGATCCTGCTGATGTAAGATTCACATCAATATATCAGACAAATGATGATGAATTTGAACGTATTACAACTATTTTTGATAGGATAAATGATAATGGTGTCTTCTGTCTTTCAGACGGAAGGTGCTTTGTGTTCAAGCAGGGTTCACTAAGTAGCATAGAAGATAAAGCACTATGGACCATATCGTCTGATGAGTCAAAACAATGGCTTATATCTGTTGAGGCTCAAACTGAACATCGTTTATCCGAAATCGGTAAAATCAGAGTTGGTATTAAAACCACAGCAGATAATGTTTTCATAGGAAATCAATGGTCTGGTGAATTGGAAAAAATTGAATTATTAAGACCTTTAATCACTCATCGAAACGCCGGCAAAATTATTCCTCAAAAATCTGATATGTGGCAAGTTCTTTATACTCATACAATAGCTAATGGTAAAAAGGTTGCTTATGATATTGAAAAATACCCTTATGCTAAGAAATACTTATGTCAGCATTATGATCAATTGTCTGCACGCAGTTATGTGCAGAAAGCTCATAGAAATTGGTATGAGATATGGGTTCCTCAGAATCCCGACAGCTGGAAATCAAGAAAAATAGTGTTCAGAGATATTTCTGAAACACCTCAGTTTTGGTTAGATGAAAGCGGTGCTGTTGTTAATGGAGATTGTTACTGGATAGAGATAAACCCTGATGTGAGCGAAGATATGGTATATCTTACACTTGCCGTTGTAAACAGTCGATTCATCGAAAAGTACTACGATACTAAATTCCATACCAAGCTCTATTCAGGTAAACGTAGATTTATGACACAATATGTTGAGGATTTTCCTATTCCTTCTTTGGATAACCCTTATGCACAGAAAGCTATAGGTGTTGTTAAGCAAATAATATCGGGACTCTCCTATGAGGAAGAATCCCGAAGAATAAATATTCTCAATTCTTTGGTAGACAGAATGTTCACAGTTACTTCTTAAAGAAATCAGATGGTAGTGGAAGCTGTATTTTTGCGTTCTGTTTTTTGCCTTGGAACAGCGGAAAGTCATTTGTGAAATGTAGACCATTAGTAATATATACTTTGTCAATGGTAACTGTGCCACGATCTTTACTAACAAGTCCGTCGAATATAGCATACCGTACATCTTCGCTAAAATAGGATTTTCCATAACAACTGAAAATGCAACAACCATCGTCGGGAGAATGCAATCCTAAGTCAATCGTAGGAGATGTTTGCAGCTTTATCTCAAGCAACTGATTTCTTAAATCAGGATATCTTCCATCATCTTCATAGATTGAGTAACCAAGTGCTGCACATACAGCACCATGGATAACTGCACCTCTATTTCTTTCCTGAGTTGCTGATATATAATTGAATTCACGTCCTTCGAGTGTAATCAATCTGTCATACAATACTGAAATAGGTAAAAGGCTATCTGGATTTGGAAAGTCATTCGGATTGAATTGTCTTAAATCTGGATTGTACTTACAGATAACGTCTGTAAGATTGCCAGTATCTTCTAATGCAAACAGATTACTTCGATTAAAATGATGCATTGTTGCCTGATACTTTGTTGTAAGCTTTCCTGTGTTATCGTAGTAGGCAAGTTCGTCACCGTTAATAACTCGGACATTTGTGACAATATCGTCTTCATTAACCTCAAGGAAAACGTAGCGTCGATCAGGAGTTATTTCTTCGTTCCAAATTTGTACATTGAGCGATTTTTGAGTGTAGACATCAAAGTTCTGCCCGTAAAAGCGTGGCTGGGTTTTCTTAAAATTCTTAGGTATAGGATAACCTAAGCATTCACAGATTTTTTGCTTTACTATCTTGGAACGAGTTCTTAACGGCAAACCTTGTAAAGATAGTCCAACCATGTCAGCTTTAATTATTTCCTGGAGATGTGCCGTAGGAATGTACAATGTTTCATTATTCGGATCTATTATTTCATAGATAGTCAGTCCGCTTTCTGAGATATTTCTTTGATAGTCGATCATATTAATCCCTACTTTCATTATTCTCAACAAACAGTTTATAGGTTTCAATATCCAAAGCATCAGCAATACGCTGAATGTTTTCAAGAGAGATGCTTCTCCTGAAACATTCTACATCACTGATATAAGTCCTGTGCAAACCGCACTTCTCGGCAAACTTTTCTTGCGATAGACCTTTCTGTGTACGATACTTTTTCAGATTTGTGCCAAATACTTTAACAATATCCATGATTTACTCCCCCATTTTATCAAAAAAAATACAATATCGAACACAATAAGTCGACAGACAATAAGTGGCTGTTCAGCAAAGATAAGAAAAACCTCTGTGATTCATTAGAAATGATTATAGAGGTTTTTCTTATTCATATTATTACGCAAATATAGCTCCTATTTTACATTCCCTTTATCGAAAAAATGTTAAAGGGTACATTTTCTGTTCTACTTTCCTTATTTTAGTAAATTCTGATAAAATGGTGCAACTCTTGCAAGAAAAGGAATGATTTTTTCAGATACTGTGGAAATGTGCTTTTAAAATCGCTCAGAACCCCTCTAAAATGCCCCAGATTGCACGGGAAAGAGGGTTAGGAGTATAATTTATACCCATAAGCCTAACCCACCGAAATACCCCTAAAATCAACCATACAGTGGAATACACATTCAGTTGTGTTTTTACTCCGTTTATATCTCCAATAAAGAATATTGTTCCACCAATTTGCAGACACGTTTAAAAGTCTGCTTTAAACAAGCTTGTATAAGCCCGTAGAAGCCCGTGTATGCCCATCAAACGTGGTTAGGAATATAATTTTACTCCCTCGCCATAAAAAAATGGCGTAGAACGCAAATATAAGCGTTCTACGGCTATTCTTAATAGTCATAATGTCCTTTTACGGTAGCTATCACTATTGAATCATGCTCTGTAAGCGGTCTTGTTGCATTTTCTATACCGTCAATGACCTTATTAAAATAGCGTATATTGCTTTCAGAATAGAACGGATCGGCGGAAAATTCAAACGGGATACGATGTTCTTTTGCAACCTTTCTGAATTCATTGTATGATAATTTAAAGCATTTGAATGACATTATAAAAAATATCATAATGGATACTTGTATCAAAATAAACATATCCGAAACTATACCAAACAGCACCCGAAAAGCAAAGATTTCGGGTGCTGTGTTTATATATTAAATTAGATGGACCATATATTTCATATGATTGCCACCAATTAAAGCATTTTTTACGCAAGTTGTACGTTCATGTATTTGTCCTAAATTTCTGATTGACAGAAAATGAAAAAAAATGTAAAATCAAATAAGAGTATGAGACTCGTTATATAGGATTGTTACTATTTAGCTTAATGCCGTCAATAAATAGGCATACAGTACACAAGAAATCCAATGAGGAAAGTTCTGCTTCTATTTTGTTTTTAGCCTTTTTGGGGTTGACGGTTACAAAATAACATTATTATTCAGACGATAAGAATTTATTAAAAAGGATGATATTAATGAAAACTGTTTATGTGGTACTATTAATTATATTTATCGCTTTATTGGTTGTTTTTTCAGTTATATTATTTTTAAATTCTAATTTGACTGGTGGCATTGCATCAATAATTGTCGCATTGATTACGAGCACTGTTACGTTTATCGTTAACTCTAAAATAAATAAAAACAGCAAAGAAACATTTTCAATTGGTCATGATGCTAAAGGCAAAGGAAATGAATTAGGTAATATAGAAATACATTCATCAAACTGCAGTGATGATGTATGTGATGTTGGACATACAGTTGATGGAGAAAATATAAAAATAGGGGATATAAAAATATGGAAAAAATGAACGATATTCATCATCATATCGGACATATTATATCGGGAGAAAATATTAACGTAGGAGATTTGAATTACTGTGAACTAAGCATTAGTGACCAGATTAATCATAAAACTGATGATTTGATTAAAAGAGATAAAACTACAAATAATTTCCATTTTTATTTGTTTGATTCGAAGAGAACAATAGAAAACGCTCATGAAGATGGTAATTATGATATAATGCTGTCCTATTATGGAGATTCTTCAATTAGTAAAGACCGTAGAGATAATATCAGTACTTGTTTAGATATTTTATATGATTGTAATATTTTATTGATAACTGGCAATTATGGTCAAGGTAAGACTATGTTATCCAAAGCACTGCAACTGCAATGTATCAATAAGGGCGATAGTACCGTTTTTTTTAGAGCTCAAGAACTAATACGAGTTGTTTCTGATTTTAAATTATTATCCGACATTTTTATAAACATGTTAGCAAAGAAGAAAACCCAAAGATTGATTATTTTTATAGATTCTATAGACGAATTAAACTACGGAAATTCAATAAAAGAATTGCTCGATAGTATATTCATATGCATAAAAAGCAACAGGAGCATCTATTTTGTAATAAATAGCCGAGTTTATATTAAGATTCAACAACAAAACAATGCAAAAAAAATAGAAGATATTTTTCACGAAGAAATTTTCGACATTCTCGAAATAGCAGAATTCTTATATGTAAAAATGAAAAATTTAGATAATAAGCTTCTTAATAATTTATTTTTTAACTTAAATTCAACAGATGAGTATGAAAAGAGTTTAAAAACACAATACATAAAAGAACACTACAAACATATGTTAGACACATGCAAAATTCCTCTGTTTGCATATGTGATTGGTGATTATTATTATAATCATAATTTTAATTTACCAAATACTATTTCGGATATTTATAATTCCTTTATTACAAAAACTATAAAAGGAAAATTTTCTCAGGAGTGTAGTAATCACCCACGAATAAAAGACCATGAGTTTGAATATCATAATTTACTAAAATTACTGGCTATTTCTATGATAAATAAAACATCACATTATTTGAATTATAGTAATATAGAAGAGTTTTTTTCTGAAAATATTAAATATTCATTCTATATTGAATTATCAAAACTATCATATGAAACGGAAAAAATATATAATAACATTACCCAATTTAAAGGTTACTACGAAGATAAAGATAATATAAATGCTGATTTTTTAAATTGTTATTTTTTTAAAGTATGCGAAACAGATGAAGGAAAATTTTTCTCATTTTCTGATGAAAATACTATGTGCTATTTAGCGGCTGAATATGTTTTTGATATACTTGCTCCCTTGTTAAAACAAAATGAGATTAACAACAAGGTTTGTGAACCAATAATAAATTCTCTTGATCAGTTTTTTCCAAATCCTTTAGCTATGGATTTTTTGATAGAAAGAATTAACAGTGTAGTAATTTCAAACGACACAAAAAGGAATAACATTATAAAAAATATCAGCAAAATACTGAACTACATGAAAAATTATTATTCAAAGGAAAACTATTATCAAAAAGAAACTAATGAAAATGTCCCATCAATAAAAGGAATAATGGCTCAAATAATACTAATGGTAATATTTATAAAATTTAATCAAAAAAGTTATAAAAACATAGATAGTAACCATTTTTTTAAACATTTTTATCTCTTAAATCAAGTCGCAAAAGCAATGGAACTTAATGGACAACATAGTTTGGATTTAAATCATCATAGATATTTAATCGAAAGATATTTTAGTGACTGCATTATTATTGACGCTTATTTCAGAAGGTTAAACTTAAAATATTTTGATTTTAATAAATCTGAAATGACAAATTGCGTTTTTTATCAATGCAAATTTTTCGAAAGCAATTTTTGTGATACAAAATTCAAAGGCAATACAAAATTTGACTTATGTGAATTTAATAGTGTAAATTTCTCACCTAAAATATTAGATAACATTGTATTTCAAGATTCAAAAATTATTAACTGTAAATTTATTGATGTATGTTCTGATATAATTATTTTATTCGATAACTGCAGAATTGCAAACCTGGAATTTGCTAAAAATATCTTTAACAGAAGAGTAAGGGTAATATTCAGAAACTGCAATTTTCAAAACATTTCTATTAACGAATGTAAAGCATCAATAGGAATCTATGGATGCTTGTTTCCCAATAATGAGAAAATAAAAATAAAAGGCAATGCTAATGTTACACTTATTTCCAATAGTAATATTAGTGAAATACAATGTGATTCAGACTATAAATTGGCAGATGAAAACTTTTACGAGTGTGAAAATAAAAAGGGTATTGATTGGCATTCATATCAATGAAAGTTTAAACACTACCACCGTTAGGTGGTAGTGTTTAAATTTGCCCCTCAAATTACTTACTTAGGCTATTCAAAGTAGGTAGCACGAAAAATACTAAAAAATCACCAAAACCAATAAAACAGGTATTATAAAAATATTTTCATGCATACATCTTTCTTATTTTTGATTTATTACTACAAATTACGATGTAATTATTTCAATTCAAGACCAAACAATACAAAAGTTTAAGATTGACAATGCAATTAATATATGTTAGACTATATACAGTGCAAATAAAACGAGGTGAGATTATGCTTAATATAGCTGGCATTAAGTTATATGATGTGGGAGAAGTTGCAGATATGTTCAAAGTTAATAAAGCCACTATTCGAAATTGGATAAGAAGTGGCACACTACAGACCATCCGTATTAAAAGAGCACATTACATCAACGAGGACACATTAAGACAATTGGTAACACCACAACCAAAACAGGATACGGACGTTTAAAGCAGGTGACGAAATGATAATCAACAAAAGCGAAAGTTTTTTGACAGATGATGAAATAAAGGACTTGCGACAGATTAACAAGTTAAGAACACTGACAAACCAATTACGCACAGACGAAGCCGAAAAAGAAATAAAAGGCATTTATGACGAAGTATCTGAGAAATTAGACGTACTTAATTATTATGCGACAGAGCGGTATTCACAATCTTTCAACGGCGACAAGATGGCAGTTCTCGCAGATGCCCAAGAAACGTTATCTTACATTACCAAAGAAGATTTTTTAGATTATCAGCAGGCTAATTCACACAGGAAAATAAAAAAAAACTTTGACGGGTTCTGTCAATTTCTGTGGATCGTACTTATACCTCAACTTAACGCACTTGTTTATAATGGCTTTTCCTCGACCGAACTGCAACCACTTATCGAAGAAAAAGCAACACAATTTTACAGAAGTCCACGCAGAAAGAGAAGATCAGAAGTTCTTCCGAATGATAATCTTGTAAACCCTAGTTATCGAAAAGTAAAACAAGGCAAGGTAACTAGTCAATTCCCGACAAGTGTCAAAAATGCGAAGTCAAATTATAAGGGACTGACTATCACAAGCGGTACCGACTATAAGTGTATGATACCCAACAGTAGTAATCTAAAAAAATTAACAGCACAGACAAAGCAGGTCTTATACTGGTTGCTGATGATAGCTGCATACAACAATCTAACAAGTGACACAGATGAGTTTGAATTTGATATAGACAGCTATTTCAGTGAAAAAGGTGTGCAAAACACGCAAAAAGCGAGAGAACAATTAGCAGGCGATATGACACTACTAACACAGATGACCCTGCAATATACTATCACCACAGGCAGAGGAAAAAAACGAAAAGAAAAACACATAGGCGATTTTAATATAATCGGCGGTTGGAATTGGACTAATCAAAACAAAAAAGACAGGATACGTTTTAATTTTACCAAAGATATGATGAAACAGCTAAAATCATACGAATTTACGACGGTTATGAATATACCTCGTATATTTTGGCGACTGAATACCCACTACAACCCATCAAGTTGTGATTTGCTTATCAAAATTGCAACCCATAAGAACATGAACTATAACAAGAGCAATGCTGATATTATAGCCGTGCAAACATTACTTGATTCAACACAGCATATCCCCACGCTTGAAGAAGTCAACGGACTTAACCGCAATACAGCAGAACGCATAATCAAACCGTTTGAGCGTGACATGAACGCATTGCACGAAGCATTTGATTGGTGTTATTGCAAGCCTCGTAGCAATGGACAGGAACTCACCCCCGAAGAATTAAAAAACATTGATTTTAATGTTTTTAAAGAATTATTAGTCAAAATCAAATGGAAAGATTACCCAGACCAGACAGCCCGATTAGAACATGAAAATCAAAAAAGTAAGGCGTTAGAACCACTCAAAAACAAGCCAAAATAAAGCTACCTATACCCATCAAGTCGCAAACCTATACCCATCAAGTCGCAAGCCCCCAAAAAAGTCCGCTTTTTATCGAGGTTTTTTAGGGGTGTTTTACGCTAATACTATTAATACTATTAATAGACGCAAAAAATCGTCTAATACGATTTTTGCGTCATAAATAGTATGAACGGAGAAGACCCGAAAATCTCATAAAAAAGCAAAAGAAAGGATATGAAAAATTGAGCTATTTATTTACGGAAAGCGAAATTGACAGGTTAATAAAATTTACAAATGCAAAGATCAGAAATAAGGGAGATGAAGTTGAATTTACATATTGCCCTATCTGTCACGGCGGTGAACATCAAGACAAATATACATTTGCGGTAAACAGAAGTACAGGAATGTTTAAGTGCATGAGATCATCATGCGGTAAGCAAGGCAGTTTTTACACACTGGCAAAAGAAGTAGGGCTACCCGTTGAGTTTAGCACGAAAAGAAAACCCCAAAAGACATATACCAAGCTATCACAGAGAAAAATATCTGATATAACGGTTAGAGATAATGCAATAGCCTATCTTAACGGCAGAGGAATACCCGAAGCGATAACAAGGCAGTATGGGATAACTACTCGAACAGACAATCAAAATATACTTGTCTTTCCGTTTTACGATTGGAACGGAAATTTAACAATGGTAAAGTACCGTAATACACAGTATCAAAAAGGCGGTTATGGCAGTAAAGAATGGACTTCCAAAGATACAAAGCCTATCTTGTTCGGTATACAAAACGTAAATTATGAGAATGATACCCTTGTCATCACGGAGGGACAAATTGACAGCTTATCATTGACAGTGGCAGGGATAGAAAATGCTGTATCCGTTCCAATGGGGAAAAACAATTTTGAATGGATTAACACTTGTTGGGGATTTTTAGGCAAGTTTAAAGAAATTGTTGTTTTTGGCGATAACGAAAACGGTACAATCACGCTTGCAAACGAAATGTCGGAGCAATTAAAGCAACACATAATAAAAGTCGTGAGGAAAGAAGATTATCACGGCTGTAAAGATGCTAATGAAATACTGCAAACGTACGGCAAAGATAAAATTGTAACGGCGGTCAAACAAGCCAAGATGCAGGAGGTAGAACATTGTCTGTCAATGCGAGATGTCAAAAGGATTAATATATCGGATTTACCGCATATTTCAACGGGCATAGCCGAATTAGACCGTATTATCGGAGGTTTTTATGAGGGACAATTAGTGGTTCTTTCGGGCAAAAGAGGAGAGGGCAAATCTACGTTAGGTTCGCAATTTATACTTGAAGCGGTAGACCAAGACGTAAAATCACTGATATTTTCGGGAGAATTGCCTAATTACCTTGTGAAAAATTGGATAGATGTGCAGTCAGCAGGCACAGCGTATTTGACACCAATGCAAACTGCCACAGGTCAGATAATGCCTGTTATTTTGGACGATACGAGAACAAAAATCGAAGAATGGTATGAAGACAGTCTATATATAGTGGACGATACACAGCTTGATGAAAACGAGGATTTATTAACGGTGATTGAAAAAATCATCTATCGAAAACAAATAAAAATGTGTTTGATTGATAATTTAATGTGTTTTGCAAGCTATGATGATAATATTTATAACAATCAGGGCAAAATCGCAACAAAATTGAAAAAAATTGCTACTGAAGCCCAATGTACAATAATTTTAATCGTCCATGAACGCAAAATGCAAGGCAGAGATGTATCGGATAATGTCAGCGGTAGTGCAGATATAACCAACCGTGCCGATGTTGTGTTGCGATTATCACGAAAAAACGGTAGCGACAGCGAGGGTATATTACAAGTCGCAAAGAACAGGCTGTTTGGAAAATTGGCATTGGAAGATAACAGTAACCACATTTCGACCGATTTTGACGAACTTTCAAGACGTATCAGCACCAAACAGTCACCAAATAACAACAAGTTGTATTCATGGGCTGTTTCCAAAGATGAAGTTATAAAAATTGACATAGGTGGATCACCCGAAGATTTACCGTTTTAGGATATGTAATTAAAAGATGAGGTGTTTTTTATGGAAAATGTTCAGCAGAGTATGAACAAAACAAGGTCAATCAGAGCAACAGACGAGGTATTCGCAAGATTTAAGGCAATAACTGAAACTGCAGGTGGTACAAATGAGGGTTTGAATGCATTGTTGAATGCGTATGAGTTGCAACAGGCAAAGCAGGTATTGACGGGACAGGTAGCATTGATAGATGACTTTACAGCAAGAGCGGACGGTATTGTAAAAGCTTACATATCGGCATTAGAGCTGTCCGCCAATGCCGAAGAACGCATAAAAGCCGAATATGAAATGCTGTTGAAAAGCTATCAAAAGACAATAGCCAAGTTGCAGACAGAAAACGAGAGTATCAAGGCAGAGAGTGTAACATTACAGACCGTTGCAAACGATACAATCAGGCAATTAAAAGCCGACATAACGGCGATACAGGCAACATTAAGCACAGCCAAAGCAAATGAGCAGAGAGCCATAGAGGGCAAAGCCCAAGCAGAGCAAATAGCGACATTAACTGCCAGCAAGTTGGAAGAACTGAAAGCAACAGTTGACGATTTAACCGCAAGAGCGGAACAGTCAGATACATACAAGGCAATGACGAAAGAATTACAAACGAAATTAGACATGGTTAGTCAAGAAAAAGAAAATATAATAGCTGAGTACAATCTTAAATTGCAGACCATGACGGCAGAGCAACAGACGAGAATACAGATGGCAGTTAATCAGACCACAGCTATATATCAACAGAAGATTGCCGAACTTCAACAACAGCATTCGGTACAGTTGGCAAACATAATAGCACAAGTGCAGACCAAAGCCGAAGCAGTGGAATAGAGATACGCAAGCACTGTCCAGTGTCTGACATTGGGCAGTGTACCTTTTAGGAAAGTTTTCTAAAACCATTTTTGATTTTTTTGTTAATCGTAAATTTTTTTCTGACCTTGCTTTGAAGTTTTTCAAAAACTATAAATGAGCAAATTCCTAATTCTTCGTGAAACTGCACAATATTCGCAAGTCCCCGACCTCTCCACCACAGCCTGCGGCGGCGGTTCCCCTCTCCTTACGAAGGAGAGGTAAGGGTGCCTGCCGTAAGTCATAAACTGACCGCAAGGCAAAAAGTCGGCTTGCCTCCCCTGATTTCAGGGGAGGTGGCACGCCGCAGGCGTGACGGAGAGGTTAAATGCGGCGACAGCCGCATAGATGTTTTTTGTGCAACTTTCAAATTTGCTCATTTATAGTCAAAAAACTATTTTCCGCAAGGTAACCAAGATTATAAATCGAAAAATTTTATAGCACGCCCAAAAAATTTTTTTCAATTTCAACTTTAAGTGCACAGAATGCAGAGAACAAAAAAACAGATCTCCGTAGGAGGTCGCAAGCACAGATTTTGTCCGCACGTTGTACGCACAAAATCGCTTGTTGGTGAAATCTCCCCACACCCCATATTTTACATTGTATAAAATATAAATCGCTGTTGCTCACCATTTCAAATTTTAAGATTTTAGAAAATCGCAGATTTTGAAAAAGTACAACATGAACTTTTTTCAATTTATGATTTCCTCTCTCTTGCGAAAAAATAATTTTTGAAGAAAAGCTATTCATGGAGAAATCAAATTCCACAAAAATTTTTTTCCGAGAACCTATAAGAAGATTTTTGAAAAATCTTGACAGCCGAAGCTATCACGAATGATGAATATAAAAATCTGTCCGACACCTCCTCAAATGAAATTGAAACTTTGGAAGATGATGAAACAGAAGAACTCAAAGAAACCGTTGAAGAAGAACAGATCTTCACAGAAGATTTTGAAACAGATGACATAAGCGGTAATGCAAATTTTTTCTATCGGTAAGACGGGACTTCACAGAAATAACAGTTCATAAATTTTAAGTCGGGAAAATTTTTTAAAGTTGCCCGACTGATTTTTTCAGAATTTACGATTTTGAAAAATCGTAAATTCTGAAACGGTAAGCGACAGCGATTTATATTTTACACAATGTAAAATGAGGGTGTGGGGAAACTTCACCGCCAAGCCGATTTGTACACCCAATGGGTGTACAAAATCTCTGCTTGCGACCTCCTACGGAGGTCTGTTTTTTTCTACTTCACTTTTGGGAAGATTTGATGTAGAATTGTATTATCTAAAAAATGGAGATGATGTTATGAGCGAAGAAAACAAAAGTCAGCGAATTACTTTGAGAGTATCACCGAAAGAAAAAGAAGAATTAGAAAAGAGAGCGGAACAAGCCAAGATGTCACTGTCGCAGTATCTCATTAGAGCAGGAGAGAACAAAAAGATAACTGTTGCGGAAAATATTCCCGAATTGTTTTTAGAGATTACGAGAATTGGTGTAAACATCAATCAGATTGCTCACGTTGCCAATTCACAGAAGTATGTGAACACTCAACAGATTTATGAATTGAAAAGATTGCTGAGAGAAGTTCAAGGAGATATGGAGAAAATTATAAAGGCTTTGGGCAACAATGAAGAAGTGACGAATGATAATCTTAAAGAAATATTGCTGATGGTTGAAAAGAGAATGTCAGGCATGGAAAGAAGAATATCAAAATTTGAAATGAATTTCGATCAAGCATCCTACCATGTTGACGAAAGGTTAGATAAGATTTATAAGAAAATAGAAAATGGTGACACCGATGAATGACAGCATTAAGAAAAAAGCAAAGGCTTTTGCAGACTACTGGCAAGGCAAAGGCTACGAGAAAGGGGAGAGCCAACCGTTTTGGTTATCTCTCTTGCGTGATGTGTACGGTGTAGAAAATCCCGAGCAGTACATAAGCTTTGAAAATCAAGTGAAGTTGGATAATACAAGTTTCATTGACGGCTATATCGAAACAACACACACTGTAATTGAACAAAAGAGCTTGGATCAAGATTTATTAAAGCCAATCAAACAGTCGGACGGTAGCCGTCTGACACCGTTTCAGCAAGCTAAACGATATTCTGATAACATGAAGTATTCCAAAAGACCGAGATGGATAGTGACTTGTAACTTCAAGGAGTTCCACATCTACGATATGGAAAATCCTAACGGAGAACCCGAAAAATTATTTTTGAAAGACTTGCCGAAAGAATATAACCGTTTACAGTTCCTTGTGAACCCAGAAAATGAGAATATCAAGCGTGAAATGGAAATCTCTTTGCAGGCTGGAGAGCTTGTCGGTAAGATTTACAATGCCGTCCGAAAGCAATATCATAATCCCGATGATGTAAATTCACAGAAAAGCCTTAATAAATTGTGTGTACGGCTTGTATTTTGCTTGTATGCGGAGGACACTGACATTTTCGGAAAACATCAGATATTCCATGATTACATGAAGAAATTTTCGGCTAATGAGTTCAGAGAAAAGTTGATACAGCTTTTCAAGATACTTGATACCGAAGAAAAAGACAGGGACAAGTATTTTGATGATGAATTGTTGGCTTTCTCGTATGTCAACGGCGGTTTATTGTGCCTTCTGGTACAGACGTATATAGGTATTTTTCTCTGCATTCAGCGTATTATAGGTGTAAATGGGTGCAGGGTTTTTGAATGAGTAAACAAATTATGAACAGGTTGTATATTTATCACATTTTCATGGTAAAAATACAATATTTAACCGCTAAT
>NZ_JBGUWC010000018.1:0-17940 GCF_045220775.1 Methanobrevibacter sp. | reverse complement strand
CAAAGTTACATCCCATACTACAGGTGAGAAATATCCTGATGAAAATCTTCAAATTAATTTCAAAAGATTAATAATGAATCTAAATATAAGCATATCCTTTTTAAGAAATATAGTTCAAGCTGGATTTTTTGACTTTAAAAAGAATGATTAATATTATTTTTTCCAAATATTAAATTCAATATAAATGTTTTTTACAATTCCTAGAATCATCTACAGTTATAATAAAATCAACTAACTCCATGTGCTCCTCAGATTTATTTTGTATGAAATCTTTTTCAGGCAATCCAATTCCATATTTAATATTTTTACAATTCAATCGTTTTAAAATACTCTTTAAGTCATTAGAATAACTAACATCATTTTTTAAATTATCTAATTTAATAAAATCTTGTTCATAATAATAGGATTTGTTTTCCATAATGATGCATGTGGAGTCTTTATAGGCAATAATGTCCGGAATTATTGATTCTTTATTTTTTTCTAATCTATCATTTGGATGGATTAAAAAACCTGTTCCGCTCTGAGGATAATCAAAAGCGAAAATATTCCAATCATTCTCTTTTAAATAATATATTATGGATTTAGTTACAAGTTCCTCATTCATTTAACCATCCTTCCACAAACATCCATCTTTAAATAGAAGAGCATCCGCAAATACTGAATAAACTCTAAGTTCTTTCTTTTTTGTAAACCTGCAGCTATGATTTACTTGCATATAATATCTTGGAATATTATATTTTTTTGAAGAAAGGTCATTATAATCATCATAAGATAATAAACATTTATTTTTATCCCTTACCTGATTAACAGATCTCATAAAGTCATTTATAGAACTTTTACCATCAATAACGATTAACTCATCATTTTCCCCATCATATTCCAAGGTGCACCAAGCCATTACTAAATTCATAGAACGGTCTTCAATATTTTCACCAATTCTGGTGTTTAAATAATCTAATGCAGATAAAGCACCAGGATATGGGTCGCCCCTCAAGTTTGCATTAACCATATAAATTAATGTATCTTCACGAGACAACAATAAATCTCCAAAATCATAGTTTCTTCCAGAATATTTTGTTAAGAATTTTATTAATGAAGAAGTGGAAACTTTTATCGTGCTTGTATTTGGAGACCATATTCTATCATTACCTCCTTTTAAAATAAATTGTTCCTGCATCCAATCTCGCCTTTTAGAGACCAAAGGATTATTAATTAATAATAATTCTCTTTCATTATTAATTATCCTTTCTAAAAGTATATTAACAAATTTAAAGAACTCTTGCATCTCTGAATCTTTAGAATTAGGTAAACTCAAATAATTATCATCATGAATTAATCCTTTTGATGAAGAATAAGGAACATTAGTATAATCCCCATCAAACTCTGAAGGATAATAATATAAAAGAGCAGGAGAATTATGAATTTGCATTACTTTTTCCAACGCTCTAAAAACTGTTGGATTAATTGCATCCCATCTATCAGATGAAGCACGGTGAATAAAACCTGCCTCTGGATAGATATATGCTACAGGAATATTATATTCTGCTGCTGCAACTAATCTGGCAAATCTTTGAAATGCATTATGTCCGGTACCTGCTTCATGAGAAATTTCAACAGCTAAAACCGGTTTTTTATTGACTTCAATAATTATATCAACAGCATCCAAATATAAAATTCTCTTAATAGCTTCAGGAAGCCTGTGAAATTGTTTTGGTTTATTCGCATCACTTTCAACAAGTTCTTTAACATTGAATTCCAAATCATTTAAAATTGTATTTTCTGAAAGCCAATCAGCTGTTTCTTGTGTACTAACCCATAAATTAATGTTCATTTTAAACACACTACAATATTGTTAATAAAATATTAGAAAAATATAATTAATAAATTTTTTCAAATAAAAACAATATTGAGGAGAAATATAAATTAACAAAAATCTAAGGAAAATAAAATTAATTTATTTTGACAATTCCCCATATAAATTTTCAGCTATTGCCTGAGCTAACAAAGGAGGAACTGCATTACCTGTCTGCACTCTTTCTTGAACCATTCCTCCAGTAAACATGAAAGTATCTGGGAAACTTTGTATTCTTGCACGCTCGCGAATTGTTAAACCCCTATTATCTTCAGGGTGTCCAAATTGAAACTGAGGTCTAATCCCTCCACAAACTTGTGTGGGGCTAGGAGCATCCCAACTTAATCTAATTCTTTGTTTATAACGAGGATACATTGGTTCACCAGGTAATGTATTTTTTATTCTATCAACAGTTTTCTGAGGATGATTAGGAGCCTGATTATTGAATAAAAATTTACTGCCTTTTCTCATTAACTTTTGATATTCCGAAAATGGTTCTTTAGCATATTCTTTTTTATTTTCTTTTGGTTTTAATGATGGCATGTCGCCTATTGCATCTCTAACTGTCCTATAGTTATCAGGTGAAAATTTTTGTTTCGGAAAAGTAATATTAAAATTGGAACTTCCCCCTAAAAATATCAAGCGATTCCTTAATTGAGGAACACCATAATCAGCGGCATTTAACATTTTATATTCAACATTATACTTTTTGCCAATTTCTTCACCAGCTGAAATAATTTCTGATCTAATTGTTTCAACAACTTCACCATTTTTCATTGACTTCATTCCAGAAACATTTTCTAACATTATCATATCTGGTTTTAATATTTTTATAAACCTAACGAATTCATAAAATAATTGATTTCTAGGATCATCCTCTCTCCTTTTTCTATTATTTAAAGAAAAACCTTGACATGGAACACCACCAATTAAAACTTTTACGTTAATGCCATCCAATATATCTTCAATAAGTTCAGGAGAAATATCCTTAATATCTCCTAAAATTGTAGAAGAATTTTCATGATTCTTTTTAAAAGTGTTTAAAGCAGGAATTAAATGATCAATACCTAAAACAACATTAAAACCTGCACTTTGAAAACCATATGATGCTCCACCAGCACCACAAAATAAATCAACAACAGTATAAGGGTTAGTTTCATCAATTTCTTTTTTAAATATTTTTGGCTTGCCATTCCAAACATAACTACTTTCTTCAACTAACGAATTTGAATTACTTTTTGCCATAATAATCATCTAAATCAAATTTATATTTATTGCACCTTCAAAAATAAAACAATAGAACATTAATTTTTATTAAAACGCTGTTTAAATAATTGATTTTGAAAGTATATAAATATTTTGATATTTAAATTCTAATTTAACACGTTTTAGTCAATATTGGAAAGTAAATAAAATTACAACCTACTCAATTTTTCTTTAAAATATGTTTGAAGTTCCATATCTTCACAATAAATATAACATCCTTTCATTCCACGTGTCATTAAAGTGCGATAAGTATTTTTAATAATCTCATCTGCAATTTCTAAAGCTCCAACTGAATTTTCTTTATACATTTTTTTAATCCCTTTTAAAGATTGATCAGTTCTTGCTCTTTTCTCAAAATCAGTTACAATATGCTCACCATCAAATCGCATATCTTCCCCAATGATAACACCAACATAATCAAACTCCAAACCCTGTGAAGTGTGAATGCAACCTATTTCATTAACTGAATCCTCATCAATTGCCCAAGTATCGGAATTTCCCAAATTCCAGCTCATTGAAAAGTCATCAATGACTATGTCATGAACATCAGTATTGTTCTTTCCTTCCTTTATCCAATCCCAACAATAGCCTGCCAACAATCTAGCATTGTTATCAGTATTTTTTTCAAAAATCAAATCCCTTAATTCAGAAGGGGAATCGACAACCCTGAAGTCATAGTCAAAGTCAAATCCATCAAAGTTTGCAGTCTCTTCAATCTCAAGCACATCATTAAGCCATGACAAATAGCCATCAGATCCGTTGCATCTGAATTGCGATTCCAATTTGATGTGCTCAACTTCAGCATCAAAATAGTTACAAAACTCATAAATTGCTTCGACACTTCCATAATCCTTCAATGAAATCTTTTGATGCTTATCGATGAAAAATACGCTGAATTTGGCCGCATTGATTATTTCTTTAACTTGATTTTCACCCAAATTGCTGAATAGTCCAGATTTTTTATTCAAACGATGAGCTTCATCAACTATTATTGCATCAAATTCATTGCTTTCAGAAGCAGTAAACGATCCTGACCCCTTAAAGAGATTCTTCAAATAGCTTAAGGAATGCTTTCCTCCTTTCAATTTCTCAAAAAATACATTCCTAGGAGCAGAGTTTTTGGTAACATACAAAGACAGCATATCATCTGCCATGAGGTCCACTAACAGATTGATGGCCACGACAGACTTGCCTGTTCCGGGACCCCCTTCAACTATCAAAACCCTTTTCTTATCATCCAGATACGATTCGCGAGCCATCTTGATGGCCAGTTCATAGCATATCTTCTGCTCATCAATCATGACAAATTCCTTATTTCCATCAAGCATGCTAGCCAATGTATCCTGAAGCTTTTTGGAAGGTCGTATCTTTCCATTGTCAATCCTGAGCAGAATATCGGAGTTGTCGCCATATCGTATATATTTTTTAATGAAATTTCTTAGCTTCAATGCATCCCTTTTGCCGTATAAAGGTGCTTCATCAAAATAAGGCTTGTATATCTCATCAGTCAAAGGGTCTTCTTCAATAAAATCATAATTATGCAGATATGCGCAAGGATGAAGTCCGATTTCATCCTCCTCAACAGTTTGGTTGAAATTTTTGATCAATGATGCATATGACCAGACCTGATATGAAGGATGGGTGGTTTCCCTCAAACCGCCGCCTAAAATTGTTTTTACAACACCATCTTTCCCTTCTACTTTTTGGGCCTCGGACCATTGCTTAAGCTCGATTATCACAACTGAATCATCCTGAAACTGGTTCAACCCAGTTATTATGAAATCGATTCTCTTTGAGGTTGTCGGAATCGTGAACTCAATGGCCACTCCGCAGTCATCCGGTATCTCACTGTCTTCAAGAACCCTATACATATACTGCATCGAGTTTTCCCAAGACATAATCTGCGATTTTCCGGATTTGCCTATCTTCTGCTGATACATCTCATAAATCTCATCGGTTATCGAACCCGAAAACACCGAATCGACAAATTCCGCCTTTGAAGCCTCATAAACAATCATTGTTAAAACTCCGTATACTTAGTTGCATTGCCTTTTGATTTGTCAACAGGATACTTTATGGCATTCTTCTCCATTTTATCTAAAATTATTTCCTTAATATCCAAATCTAGACTATTTGCCATATAAATGCAATAGATTAAAACATCCGCCAACTCTTCAGAAACATCTTCCAGATTATAGTCTTTACCCCATTGGAAATGTTCTAGAAGTTCTGCCGCTTCAATAGAAATGGATTTTGCCAGATTTTCTGGAGTGTGGAATTTTTTCCAATCCCTTTCAACCTGAAATCGAATTAGCTTATCAAATATTTCATCCATAAAATCACTTTATATATCATCATATCAATATTATAATATTTGCATGTTTTAGAATTAATAAATATGCTTGAGAATAATTTGATTATGCTCCTCTTATTATCTAAAAGCATTCATTTCAACAGGAAAGGTCAATCCAAATATCGGTCAAATCCCTCACTTCTTTTTTTGAGCGTGGATGACGACACTTTCGCAACATCCGTTACATCCATCATCCGTATTTGTTTACCAGAGGCATTTGAAGCAGCGTATAATGCGGCGGCCGCCATAATATTTGACTGTCCAGAAGTTAATCCTCTTTCCTCGGCTTTTTCAATGATTTCAATGGCTTTTGACTCCACTTCACTAGAAAGCTCCAATTCTGATGCAAATCTTGGAACAAAATCTCTTGGTGAAGCCAGAGGCAATTTTATATTTAATTCACGAGTTAAGAATCTGTATGTTCTCCCAAGCTCCGTTTTGGAGATGCCTGACAATTCGCCAATTTCGGCAAGCGTGTAAGGAATTCTGAAACGTCTGCATGAAATGTATAAGGAAGCAGCCACCACTTTATTGATGCCCCTTCCTTTAATCAATTTATAGTCTAACGCTTTTCTATATGTTATGCTCGCATCTTCCCTCATGGTTTTTGGAAGGCTGAGCATTGTGGCTTGAATGTTGAGTTTATTCAACGCTTCTGCCAAATTTCTTTCATATGGTCCTGAAATTCTACCTTTTCTATCCAGTTTCCTTAATCTGCCCCATTGCTTCATGTTTCTTGAAGGAATGCTTTTTCCATGAATATCCTTGTTTTTGCTGTCAATCATTGTAGGCAAACCTTTATCATGGAGGGTGAATGAAACGGTATTTTCAATTGCTGCATCCTCATCCGTTCGTGAGAATCTGAATTCGTTGAATCCAAAACCCCTATCTGGAATATTTTCATCAATTACCAATCCGCAAAGAGCGCATACAACTTCCGCTCTTTTAAAATCGATGATGAATTCAAGAGACAGACATTCGGGACAAATATCTTTATTAAAAATATCCCTTTCAATAAGTTCTCCGCAACTAGCGCATCTAACATATTTTCTAGTCAAGCCCCAGAATCTATCATGGCCACAATAAGGGCAGGTGCCTTCTATCATAACGTTAACCTCATTAACATGTTCTAATATTTTGCTTGAAAACATTGACAAAAATGTGAATGCATTCCTCATATAATGACAAATAAGTTTGGAATCTACAGTTCAGATGTTATTTGAGCATATAATTCCTCAAGTGTCTGTTCAAGTTTGTCCTTTTTCAATTCACACTCCCACACAGTGATGACATTCCAACCCATTTCTTCAAGTTGCTTCCGATTGCGTTCGTCACGTTCCCTGTTTCCATATAGCTTCTTCTCCCAGTAATCGACATTGGATTTCGGCATTGACGCATACTTGCATCCCTCATGGAGATGCCAAAAGCAACCATGAACAAACACTACAGTATTATATTTCGGCAACACAACATCAGGGCTTCCGGGATATCTCCTGTCATTCTTTCGAAAGCGCAGACCTTTCGAAAAGAGATAACTGCGAACAAGAATTTCCGGCTTGGTGTCCTTGCCCCTGATCCGAGACATGACATAGCTGCGTGTCTCTTTGCTAAACTTGTCAACCATATGAATCAACTCCGATATGAATGTTCATAAGGATAATTTTCCATTTATTTTGTTCACTATAGACATTTTAATCTATATAAATTATAAAATTTGCATACTCCACTACTGGTTCGCGAAATAATTTTAATTCAGACAATGCTTTTCAAATCAATATTCTTTAACCGAATCTATTAACCTAGCCATTTCCTCCAAAATATTTTCAACATCCTCATCACCAGATTTGGATATAGTAATTAATAATTCTTCATGAAGAGAATCCAGTTTACTGCTTATCTCATTTAAAACATCCATATTCGATTTAATTTCGTTTTCTAATTCATCTGAATAAACATTTGCAGAATCAATCATTAACACAGTATTATCTAGTTTTTTATAAAATATTTTTGAGCAATCATCAACACGATTATTGAATTTAGAATTTGTCATTTGAGGAGCAGGAAAACATTTTTCAATTAATTCGTGCGTATTTTTTTCTTTTAATAAAAATTGAGATTGCAATCCATTAATATGAAGTTTATAATCTTGTTTTTTTTGTTTTGAAGTGCGTTTAGGCTTGCTATTTTCAGCCTTTTGGTTGGAATTTATTTCATCATCAATGCTAAAAATATCTATGTGTTCAATGACCTCATCAACATCACTTTCAAAATCTGGATTAATCTTCATGCATTTCAAATGAAACTCTTCAAATTTTTCATCGACTAATCTGCCTTTGTAAAACCATTTGGCAATAACATCTGTTGAAATGAATGCGACATTATTTAAATCATATAATGAATAGCCTTGAGAAATTAACTTTAAAACAAGATTCATCTTATCTGCAATTCTCTTATCTAACTGGGTTTCAATATTTATATCCTTTTCCAATACATCTTCTCCAACTAAATTGTCATAAGAGTCATCAATACCTCTCCTTTTTTTAAAATCATTTAGATTTTGCCAAAGCAAATGTAGATATTCATTATAAATAGTTTTTTCATCAGATGTGATTTCACCATCACATCCGATAAATGATTCCCCTAATCTGGCAAATAATGCAAAAAGATTTTCAGAATATATTGGTGCTGCATGGGATATCATTAAATCTTTGTTTACAATCTCCGCTTCACAGAAGAACATGAATGAAATTGGAATATGGTTTTTAAAATCCTTATTTAATTTAAAAATAGCAAACTTTCGAATTTCATCTTTAGTATAATCCAAATCCAAACAATTATTAATGAATTTAACCTCTTCATCAGCAATATTCCCGTCACCCAGTCCCAAGTAACATAGCCAACTGAATATGTCATTGATTAATAAATATTCAATCCCAAATCCTTCGGATTTCCAATCAAATATCAAAGGTGATTTTTCAAAAGAGAAACTAATGTTATCATCATCGATATATTCAGTAACTTTTCTTGCACCAACAATATAATCTTTCAGAATCTCCAACTTATTTGTATCCATAAAACCACTGAAATCATTCAAATATATTCTGTTGAAACCATATTAAATTTTTATCGTGAAATCCTTGTTGCATATTCCCTCAGATATCCTCAATTTACATATCTTATTAAATGTTCTTTATAATAATCCACATCACAATAATAACTCTTTTAAAGCCTTGCTCATTAATTCCTGTCGTTTCTCCATAAACTCTTCGAAATTAGAAAGTTCATATGATATGTCTTCAGGAAGATACTTTACATTATCACGATTTCCAGGTTCTTTTAGCCAATCGGTCAGGGGCATTGCATTTTTAGATTCGTTTTCCCTTCCCTCCAGCAATTGCAAGTTTGCCAATGCGTCTCTACGCCTTCGCCAATCCTCTTTTGTATCATCATCAATCACTTTGCCGTCTGGAAGTATCAAATCGCTGATGTTCTCCTCTTCAAAACTAGAGTGAGGATGCATATGATCAAGATGGAATTCATTTTGGCCATATTTCAAATTAGGATACAGAAGAGACAAAATCATAAATTTATACTGGCGTTTCTCATATGTATCGAACATTGAGTCAATCTCATCTACAGTATATCGAAGGGTTTTCTCGCCTGTGAATCTTACGTTATTGAGGTTTGACATGCTGAACGAGTTAGCAGGTGCTGCCTTTAATGCACTCCTAATATTTGTCAATGCAGCATTTGTTGCTGCACCGAAAATCTGTTTTACTTGTGCTATGACAATATATTTTCTTAACTCACTTTTGCTACTTGGGTCAAAATTTCCTCCCTTAAATCTGTAATAGACCATAGGGGAAACGGCAACATAAGAAACCATGTTCTCTGAATTGAATCCAAATTCATTCAACAAATCCACTGTGTCCGTGATGGCTTTGCGAATATCTCCCCAATTATCTTTGATCTTAAGGACACTGTCCTTTTTGAATGTTTCCACTTTTAGTGTCACCGGCATGTCTAAAAGATAAAGACAGGTGCGCATTATGAAATCATTGGAAAACTTGAATCCTTCTCCTTTTTTATTAATCTCAGAAAGAAGATTATCAATCTCATCTCTTGCATTGTCCCAATGCGAAACGATTGTTGAAAACAACAAATCACTCTTTGACAGTACTGTTCCTCCTGAATTTACCCTTACGAAAATATCCAAAACACTATCAATAGAGTCTTCCTCAACTTCAAAATAATTGATTATCTCATCACGAACCAATCTTGTATGTAAAAGAGAAATGTTTTTTCTTGCGACTTCATCTTTTGCCCAGTCACTATTAAGTATAACTTCCGGCAAATCTTCAGTTGAATATTTGAGAATATCCTTTACCAGATACCAAATCTTGCCGTCCTTATTTTTCGCAGCCTCTTCAGCAGTCAAAAACTTAAAATTATAAGTGATATCCTCATCATCAATCTTTTCACTATGCAAATCAAAATACAATTCTTTTTTTGGAAAAGCATCATCATTATTCCATCGTTTCCTCGGTAGTTTTCTACTCATGCTGCCCTGGAGAGCAATATACAATGAAGTTAGTCTCTGTTGCCCATCCAAAACAGCCCACATTGTTTCATCCCCTGTGCATATTAACGGATGAGGGGCTGCGGGATTTTTATTCATGTCCCTATCATGATAATCTTTTATAAATTCATACATGGAATATTCCTTATGATTTACAGTTTCCTTCTTTACTTTCCAAAACAAAAATGTTCCAATTGGGTACCCCAACATGATAGAGTCGAATAATCTTGTAATCTGGGAATCCTTCCACACATATTTTCGCTGAATGGCCGGAAGATACATTTCCCCTCTTTCCACATCTTTCAATATGGTTTTAATACTTTTTTTCTCATACGCCATAATAAACCTCATTAGCTACTCGTTTTAATCTGATTTCAATTGGAAATAAAAGACTGCAGAAATGTTACATGTAATATTTATTATCCGTTTTAATTCCAAAAGAGTCATGCCATCCTATTTTAGCCATTATTTCATCTAAATTATATCTTAAACGCTAAAGGCAAATGATCACTTACAGTTAACCATTTATAGAAATCTAAAATTTCAAATTTTTTCACAACGTTTTCACCTGCATAAACATAATCCAGATGAAATGGATTATTCAAATGCCTTGCTTGGTAAAATGTCATTGATTTTTCATTTCCTTGCTCATCACCAGTCAAATCATGATAAACACTGATTAAATTTTTATTTTCAAGTTTTTTATGCAGTTCCGTGTGGTTTTTCCTTTTTGGATGCTCCCTATTGAAGACCACATTACTGTTAAAGTCTCCGCACATTATGAGATTTTCATCAAATAAATCTTCGTTTGCATCAAAAAAATCATGAATCATTTCAACATATTTCGGCATTGCCCACACGCCAAGCAAGTTGAACGAATCATTTACACGAACTGCAATGAAATGTTTAAAATCATCAGCAGCAAATCCTATTTTTTCCAGTTCAATATGATTTTTTGCAAATATCCCCAAACCTTTGTAATGGATATCTCCAGTCCAAAGGTAATTGTCTCCAGCAAATTCCTTGTATTCTTTAGATTTTGATTCACAAGGATTTTCACATTCCTGAATAATGTATATATCAGCATCTTCTTCTGATACATTAATAAATTTCTCCCTAAATTTACCATTGCAGTTCCATGATATGATTTTCATATAATTTAGTATATATAATGTTAGTAATATACTTTTAAACACGATACTTTATGACATTGATGGAGATAAATGGGCTCCAAGCCAAATCGATTTTGACAAAGCACCTATTATACCTCTTTTAACTCCTTAAAACACATTGAAGAAAATACTAACTTGAAAATAAATGAATCTTATTGGAATTTCGTGAAAAGACCCCTTAAGCTTAAAGAGTATTGGTTTGAAAAGGCAGTCTTGCCAACACATGAAATGACCCAAACAAATATTTAGCAATCGAATCAAATAAGAATACAAAGACAATGTATAACGAATTTAGAATTGAAGCAAGACTTAAAAACTATTTTTTTTAAAGGAGAATCAATATGAAACATAATGCATTTACAGGAAACAATGAGAAATTTTTAAATCAAATAAGACAAAGCATCTCAAATGCAGAAAGCATTGATATAATTGTTTCGTTTCTAATGCAATCAGGAGTAAGGCAAATCATAGATGACTTGAAAAGCACAGATGCAAAAATAAGAATCCTGACAAGCAAATATTTAAACATCACCCAACCTGAAGCACTTTACATCCTTAAAAGTGAATTGCCTAATCTGGATTTGCGCTTTTACAGCCGACAGGACAAAAGCTTCCATCCGAAAGCTTATATCTTCCACACAAAAGACGACTCTGAAATCTATGTCGGATCTTCAAACCTTTCAAGGGGAGCGCTTACGACATCCATAGAATGGAATTACCACTTTACAAAATCAGATAATGAAAAAGATTTCAATTATTTTTACAATGAATTTGAAGACCTCTTCGAAAATCATTCTATTCAGGTTACTGATAAGGAACTGAGGGAATACTCAAAATCATGGATTAGGCCCAAGTTCACTAAACCTCCATCAGATGAAAAAGAGCCTAAAGAATTCAAGCCTCGAGGCCCGCAAGTTGAAGCATTATATGCATTGAATAAATCTCGTGAAGAGGGCTACGACAAAGGGCTGGTTGTTGCAGCTACAGGTACAGGAAAAACATATCTTGCGGCATTCGATTCAAAAAATTATGAAAAAATACTGTTCATAGCCCATAGAGAAGAAATCATAAAGCAGGCAGAAGAAAGCTTCAGGAACGTCCACACCAACAAGTCCACCGGATTTTTCTATAACACAATAAAAGATACGGATTCCGACATCATTTTCGCACTGGTTCAAAGCCTGGGTAGGGAATATAATCTAAAGAGATTCAAAGAGGACCAGTTCGACTACATCATCATCGATGAGTTCCATCATGCGGTTGCAAACAGTTATAAAAACGTTTTGAATTACTTCAACCCAAAATTCATGTTAGGATTAACTGCAACCCCCGAAAGGCTGGACAACAGGGACGTTTTCGCATTATGCGACTACAACAATGTTTATGAAATCCGTCTTAAGGAAGCAATCAACAAGGGATTTCTGGTTCCGTTCAAATATTATGGAATCTATGATGATACTATCGATTATTCAACCGTTAATATGAGAAACGGAAAATATGACGAAAAGGACCTGGAAGTGAAACTAATGATCAATAAAAGGGCAGAATTAATCTATAACCATTATCTGAAGTACAATTCCACTACTGCAATCGGATTTTGCTCTTCAATAAACCATGCATTATACATGGCGGAATATTTCAACATCCACAACATCCCGTCCGCTGCCGTCCACAGCGGCGAACAGGGCGAATACACACAGGAACGTTCCGAGGCAATAGCCAAGCTTAAAAGCAATGAGCTAAAAATACTCTTTACCGTTGACATGTTCAATGAGGGTGTTGACATCCCCTCAATCGATACCGTGCTGTTTTTAAGGCCTACACAGTCCCAAACAATATTCCTGCAGCAATTGGGCAGGGGCTTGAGAAAAAGTGAAAATAAAACCCATTTAAAGGTCTTGGATTTCATCGGCAATTACAAAAAGGCCAATTTCATCCCATTTCTTTTGAGTGGCTCAAATTATGATAGAACAACTCTTTTGAAAAAATCCGTTCTGGAATTTGAATATCCTGAAGACTGTTATATTGATTTTGACTTCCAACTGGTTGACCTTTTCAAGATTCAAGCGTCTCAAGAGTTGAAAGTAAAGGACAAAATAATTCTAGAATTCAACTCCGTCAAGGAGGACTTGGGTCACAGGCCTTCAAGGGTCGACCTGTTTTTAGGCATGGACGAAGGCGTAATGGGTGCAATGAAGACAAGATCAAAGCTGAACCTGTTTAATGATTATCTCACTTTCCTGTCTGACAATAGAGAATTGACTTCAGAAGAGGAAAGAATAATCAACACAAAAGCCCATGAATTTCTAAAGACAATTGAAAATACAAGCATGACCAAATCCTATAAGATGCCCATTCTAAAGGCATTCTACAATAATGGAGACATAAAAATGGAGATTTCAGATGATGATGTCTACATATCCATGAAAGAATTCTACTCCTATGCTTCCAATGGAGTCGACATGCTTAAGGACAAATCAACAAAAGACTATAAGACCTGGCCTAAAAGGAAATATGTCTCATTGGCCAAAAGAAACCCAATCAAATTCCTGAACAAGTCTCATGGAGAATTTTTCATTAAAAAGGATGGTTGTGCACTTGCCTTGAATGATGATTTAAAAGATTATATTAATTTGGAAAGCTTTAAGCAGCACTTCCAAGATATAATTGAATACAAGACACTTAATTACTACAAATACAGGTTTGAGAAAAATGAATTATTATGATGAAAATGCCCAAGAGTTCTTTGACGGAACCGTAGATGCTGACATGAGCCAACACCATGAGGAATTCCTTAAGTTGATTCCTGAAAATGGAACTATCTTGGATGCAGGATGCGGATCCGGACGTGACACATTAAAATTCAAATCCTTAGGATATAATGTAAAAGCAATAGACGGTTCCGAAGAGATGTGCAAACTGGCAAGTGAATATTCAGGTGTTGATGTTAAACACATGCAATTTCAGGATATTAATTTCATTGATGAGATTGATGGAATATGGGCATCAGCATCACTTTTGCATGTTCCAAGCGAAGAAATAGAATATGTATTGGATAAATTAAAAAACAGCTTAAGGAAAACCGGAATACTCTATGCATCATTCAAATACGGTGATTTTGAAGGTGAGAGAAACGGCAGGTTCTTCAACGATTTGACTGAAGACACCGCAATTGACTTATTTGAAAAAACAGGCTTTGAAGTCATAAAGACATGGCTTACAAATGATTCAAGACCCGAAAGAAAAGATAGATGGACTAATATATTAGTCCGTAAAATCTAAAGAGTTTATCATATCTGCGGTTTCCTTATCGGACGGTGTTGCCACATAAACCATAGTATTGGTCGAAACATCCTTCACGCAAGCAGAATACAATTTTTCCCCATTCATGAACTCAATTTCATGAATGCAAACACCATCAACCATCCAGTTGGTCTTTTGAAGCTCTCCATTAAGAAAAGATTTTTTAGAATCCTTTTTGAAATTCATCATTTTATCAAATTGGATGACATTGATTACCCTATCTCCTGTATCATCAGCCAAAGATACATGCCCGCTCTCAATATGATAAACTGTGAAGTTCTTGCGGGAACTGTTTAAGGTAAAGGTTTCAAAATCAAATTGACCATCAGCAGGCATAAAGACTTCGCCTTGCGTAAAATTGCCATCATCCAACTCCATGCACAATACAGGATTCAGAAAGGCAACCAAGCAACACACAAATAATGTAAATGCAATCACTAAAATCTCCAATCTCATATTATCTCCTCGCCAATGCTAGAACCTGACATTGTAGGTCAGGTAGTAAAAGTTTCTCAATGCCAAAAAGGCATCGCCGCTCATACAGTAGCTATAAACCATAAAGAATACTGTATGGGTTACTAAAATTATCAACAAGATCAAAAGGACTGTTTTCAGTTCCTCTTTTAAAAATTCATACATATGCCCCTCCACGGAGCGGTTTTAAATTCAAAGTATCAACTCCTAATAATTTCGGTTTAATTTCAAGAGTTCAAATATAATGGCATGGTTGTTATATTTACTTCTTGCAGTAATATCTATGGATTAAATCATTAATGTAGTTTGCGATTTAAAATGCATCATCAAATAACATCACTAAAGTCATGATGAAATCCTATAAATAGGATAAGGGAATATAATCTTAAGCATGTATTCAAATCTCGCTTCAGATATATTCACCTTGATTTTCATGATAGTGATTTTCATAGCCATCGTCTCATTCTGCTGTTCAACCGACAATAGCTCTTCCGGCAGTTATAAAACCAGCAGGAATACAACCACCACAAACGCCAGTTATGGAAGCAGCCATCGTGAATGCCCCGCCTGCGGCGCGCCCAACTATGACGGCTACTGTGAGGAATGCGGCTATCCGGACATCAATCAGGGATGGCTGGGTGAAAATTTCTAGCAATGATTTTTAAGTATTCAAAGATTTTATCCTCCCAATTGTAGATCGGCAATAACCTGATTTGCCTATAAAAACCTCATGCTCTTCAGATACTGATTTAAAAAAAGGGATGAAAAAAGATTATCTTCTGAGGCAATCATTAAGATAATCATTTATATCTTCATCTGACTTTTCAGGCCAGTTTTCCTTTATTCCATCAGCCAAAGTATCCAGATATTGTTGACTTGGTTTATTAGATTCATGGGGAATTTTTTTAGTAATTGTTTTTACTTCAAAACCGTCCATTGGGTCAAGGTCAACAATATCTCCATACCATCCGTTGCCATCAGGGTATCTTTTGCCATTTTCTTGAGTTGCGACATGCCTAAATTGGTCTTTTGTTATAAGGTAAGCGACTCCAAGCGCCTTTCCATCTTTGGTCAAATCAAGAAATGAAACCCCCTGATATTGCCAGTTGGATGAATTTTTGGCAAAGTACATGTCATAAGGAACATCAAAAGCTTTGACTGCCACTGGGGGTGTTGTGTCCTCACAAGGAGGGTACTCCCTGCTGCCTTCGTAATGCCCTCCTTTTATATATGTCATGAATCTTTCCTCAAGCATATTGCTTCCATAGGAAACATACCATACATATTCCTCATTCCATGCAGGTATCTTTTCAAGGCTTGAAACATCCCCAAGGTAAACGTAAACCAAAGCAAAGGTTGTTTTTCCCTCTGCACAGGTTACTGTTTCGCATTTTTTGGCATAGAGAGAGCCTTCGCCTTCAAGGGAGTCGATTGATGGGATGTCTTCTATCGGAACCTGATAAAGCTCGCCGATTATAAGGCTATCGCCAGGTACGATTGCAGGATACCATCCGACATTGTACATGTCATAGCCTTCAATGAAGGCTTTTCCAAGGCATTTGCTGCTGTCAAGGTATCCATGATTGCCTTCGCCGCTCATGAGGGTTCCATAGACAAAGACTTTCCTTTGAGAAAAGTATTTGTTTATGGCCTTGATTTCGTCCTCATAGCTTTCGCCCCATGGCCCAAGGAAGTTTTCCTGAGATTCTCTATCCTTGAAATAGGATATGATTTTTTTAATCATTTCAGTAAATTCAGGGCAAAGGTCCGGGTAGAGGTCAATGAATTCATTGAGTCCTGCCTTGATGAAAATGTTTAAAGCTTCAATTTGGCCTTTGAAAGCTTCATAGCCGTGTCCGCGCAAGTTTCTTGCACAGGAAGCCTTAAGCCCGTTTGAAAGTGCAGATTTCTCTTTTGAGGTGAATGATTCGGAATCTGTAAGGAATGCCTTGATGAGGGTTGCGGTGCAGAGGTATGTTAGAATATAGCAGAAGTCCACTCTTGCATCGCTTGGAATCTTGTATGAATCGAAAAGCTTGAAGCTTCCGTCATCATCCTGGAAATCAAGGATGGTGCTTAAGTTTTTCTCCCATATGATATCCTTGAAGTCTGCCTTCTCATCGAAGAAATATTCCAATCCGGAAATCATTTCGTCAAGTTCGTCAAATTTAGGTTCGTTGCATTTTTGCTTATTTAGTTTTAAAATTTTCATGGTAATGGTCCTCCGTTAAATTTATTTTTAAAAAAAGCCATAATATAAATAAGGCTTGTTCTAAAAACTTTTGTGGTGTTGTTCTTAGAACATATTATATTGTACTTAATCAATATATAAATCTTTCGGTTTTTTCAGGAATAATATATTCACCACATAATCTGCATTAGATCTTAATGATAAATAACATTCCATTTATTCACCCTGATTTTTAATCAATTCTTTAATCTCAAGGATTTCATCTTGAAGCTTCTGATTCTGCTTTTGAGTAGTTTCAAGTTCCTTTTTAATATTATCCAGTTCCTCATTGATTGACTTGGCATTTTCCTCAACGATTCTGCCCATGTCATCCTCCTCCTGGTTCAGCAGCCTGTCTGTGAGATATGATGACATCGCAGCCGTGATTGTGGAGAAAACGAATATGCCTATGAATATCAGAAGTACCGTAATTACCTTTTCGTTGAATGTCTTCGGCACCACATCCCCGTAGCCGACGGTGGCCAGGGTCACCACGACAAAATAGAAATCATCAAAGAAGTTATAGGTCGGGCCCATTATGTAGAGCAGTGCGGTGAATATGACTATGATGATGACTATTGCGCCGAAGATTATGTCCATGTTTGTCTTTTTGACGAACCTGTCGGCGTCATGGTAGAGCCTGTTGAAAAGTGCAATTATCCTCAAAAGCTTCAAAAGCCTCAAGTACTTCAGAACTCCCATCTGCGGAAT
>NZ_JBGUWC010000017.1:0-9287 GCF_045220775.1 Methanobrevibacter sp. | reverse complement strand
AATTCGTCGGAATCGATTTAGGTATGAGAACACTAGCAACACTCAACAACGGACTAAAAATAGCCAATTTAGACGTTACCTACGAGGAAAACATGATCAAAAAATACCAAAAAAGACTATCCCGACAAAAACACAACAGTAACCGATACAAAAAAACACTAAAAACCTACTGGAAATGGATAGACAAAAAAAAGAACAAAATAAACGACTACTACCACAAAACAACCACAAAAATCGTAGAAAAATACGACATAATCATACTCGAAGACCTAAACATAAAAGGAATGTTCCAAAATCATCACTACAGCCCAAAATTACAAAAAATAGCATGGAAAAAATTTGTCGAAATGCTCAAATACAAAGCCAAAATATACGGAAAAACACTAAGACAAATAAGCAGATGGTACCCATCAAGTAAAACATGCAACAACTGTGGATACTACAACAAAGACCTAAAATATGAAACAAAATGGAAATGCCCACAATGCCAAAAAACACATGACCGAGACATAAACGCCGCTAAAAACATTCTAAAACAAGGATTAACAGATTTAATCAATGAAACAATGAACCTCTGGAACAGGGGGGATAGCACGGTAATCCTACTCTCATGGGAGAGTATCAGCCCGTGAAGTAAGAATCCTCGACTTCACCAAAGTCGAGGTAGTTCAAGCTAATTTTTCTTTTTTTTAAAGTAATACTTTTTTCCATTATTTGTGAAATAAGTAATACTTTGAATATATTTATTAATATTAAAAGTAATAACTGATAATAAGTTTATATTAATTGTAGGTAGTATTATGTTTTGTTTAAAAAATAAAAAATATTTTTGTGTATTAATTTTATTAATAACGATATTTATCATTCCTTATTCATTTGCAATGGATAATTCCACTTCAGATGATGTATCTATTTCAGATAATGATAATACTTTATTAATTGATAATGCTATTGAAGAATCACCAAACAATGATAATTTGGGAAGTGCCGATTCGTCCAAATCTCAAAATATTACTTTATTTATTGTAAGCGATAATCCTGGAACTAACATTTTGGATAAAGCCAGTGAGGAATTGAGCAGTTCTCAAAATCTAAGCAATATCAATTTGGTTATTCGCAGCGGTGAACAGATAAAGGAAATGGATGATGTTGAATTAGTAAAACTGCTTTCTTCCTGTGATGGATTTGTTGGTGAATGGATAAGCAGTGATGTAGATTCAGTTTTAACAAATGTCTTGGGAAAATACCCTGAATTGTCAAACAAAAAATTGTTTCTCATATTGGAACCGCCTTCAGGTAAATTAAACTCAGGTTCCAGTTCAATTGGCTTAATCAGAAACAATACAATAAATTATCAAAAGATTTTCACAACTTTTTCAGACCAGGAATTGATTTCATATTTTGAAAATACAAAAAGAGGCAAGTACTATGTTGATGTTTACAATTACATCGACAAGAGCGCCACCAAGTTTAACCCTCTATTCAATCAGATGGTTCTCTATAAAAATATAAACGATAAGGAAAACCTTAAAAATCAGATATTGTACACGTTAAACTATTTGGGTACTGCTTTTGAAGTCAATGCACCAACATTTACTGGTGTAAAACAGTATGGAATCTATAGGGACAGATGGTATTCTCTTGATGAGTATATTGCAACCTTTTTCAATCCGGATTTTTCTAGAACAATTGGTATATTGGAAAGTACAATGTATATTGAATCTCAGCAATTGCATCCATGCTATGGCATTATTGAGTCATTAGAATCAAGAGGATATAATGTAATCCCTATCTTTGCTGCAGGTGGATCTGCTGAGCAATTGAAAGTAATGATTGAATCATGGACCAGTGCAAAAACAGACTATTCCGGATTTTTGAAAGATTCATCCAATTATGACATTTATGTCGATGCTATTGTTTCAATGGTTGCTTATGGTGTCGGAGGTCAAAACTTCTCCAATGCCACAAACTTTTTTGAAGAGGTAGGAGTACCTGTATTTAGAGCGGTCCACTCTGATTATGTTTCTAATGAAATGTGGGAATTGGGGTCTACAGGTCTTACAACAGAAAAAAGTGATAAATGGTGGCACATTACCATTGCTGAAACTCAGGGAATCATTGATGCGACATTTGTTGGTGGCCAATCAAAATATATTTCCAATAGAACAGGGGCACAAATTACTACCTACATCCCTTACAATAGAAATATTGAGTTATTGGCTGACAGAATTGATTCATGGGTTGATTTAAAATACACATCCAATGTCGATAAGTTAATTTCAATTATCTATTATAACTATCCTCCTGGAAAACAAAATATCGGTTCAAGTTACTTGGACACCATTACCAGTATCTATAACATGTTAATAACTTTAAAAAATGCCGGTTATGATGTTGGCGAATTACCTGCCAATGTTACTGAACTTGAAAATTTAATGCTTAAATGCGGTATTAATGTAGCTACTTGGGCACCGGGAGAACTTGAAAAATTAGCCAACCAGTCAGGCGTTACATTACTGCCTGTTAAAGAGTATACAAAATGGTTCAATTCATTGGATGAAATTGTTAAAATACAAGTTAGTGAAGGACCTGTTGCCTACATTGGTGAGCTTTCAAGGCGCGCTGTTGAGCTAAACTATACAAAAACAATTGGAGATACAATTGACGATTGGTATAATCAGGTTGTTGCTCTGCTTCCAGAAGAGAATTCCGTAAAATCCAAAAGCGTTTTAACTAACATTGTATCCAGTTTAAAAAATTATACCAAAACTCAGGATGTAAAATATTATAATCTATTCTTAAAGTACTTTGATGAGTTTAAAAAGTTAAATATTTCAGGTTTAAACGGTTGGGGAGATGCACCGGGTAATGTAATGGTTGTCAATAGAAATGGCATTGACTATTTTGTAATACCTGGTTTAACCTATGGAAATGTATTTATTGCTCCTGAACCTCAAAGAGGATGGGAATCTGACATTGAAAACTTATATCACTGTACTGCTGTAGCTCCAACCCACCAGTATTTGGCAGCTTATTACTATATGCAGACCAAATATCATAACGCAATGATTTTCGTTGGAAGGCACGCTACACATGAATGGCTTCCTGGAAAAGAAATCCTGCTTTCAGCTACCGATTACGGATCAGTTGTAGTTGGAGATGTACCGCAGTTATACTTCTATATTGCAGATGGTCTGGCTGAAGCTATTCAAGCAAAAAGAAGAGGTTTTGCAGTTATAATTTCACATTTAACCTCTCCAATGTCCTATACTCATTTATATGGAAACTTGACTGCTGCAGCCAATTTGGCTAAAGAATATATTGATAATCCAAATGCCAAAACTGCTGATAAATTGCGTGATTTAATTATAAAAAATGATTACTGCACTAATCTGGGCCTTACAAAAGAAGAGGTAAAAACTATCTCAAATGCTTTGCTTGTCGATAAGGTAAACAAGTTTTTAGTGGAAATGCAGTCAACATTGTATCCATTGGGACTTCATGCTTTAGGTCAATCCTGGAGTGAACAGGACTTGGCGAGCACAGTTTCAGCAATGTTGTCTTATGATTATGCTCTTGACAACAATCAGGGTGTTTTGAATTTATTCACTGAACTTTCAAACTACTATTATTCAAAAGCTTATAATCAGTTGTCTGCATCTGAAAGGGAATTTATTCTAAACAAGTCCTATGATATTGTAAATGCATTGATTTACTGGGATGTTGACACGGTCAATAATATTTTAATAAGTCAAAATCAAAAATTCGACAATCCTACATTTTTAGCATGTCTGGAATTGGCTAAAAAATACATTGACCTTATTAATTTCAGTGTTTCAAATGAATTGAATGCAATGCTTGATGGATTAAATGGCAGATATATTCCAGTAGGCGAAGGTGGAGAACTTGTAATAAAGCCTGCAATTCTTCCGACAGGTAAAAACATGTTCCAAGACCAATCATCAGAACTTCCGACAATGGATGCTTGGGATTATGCAAAAAATCTTGCTTTATTAACACTCGCCGATTTAAATGACACTACCGAAAAGATTATCATGGGTATCTGGTGTGTAGAAACTGCAAGGGATGACGGTGCATTGGTTTCTGTTGTTCTTTACCTATTGGGTATGAAGCCTATCTGGACAGATTCTTCAAGTGCAGGTTATGACGATGAAGGTAATCCGACAGGTAAAAAAGTGAGTGCAATGCCTGAAGTAATCAAACTTGATGACTTGACACGCCCTGACGGTTGGGCTAAAAAAAGAATTGATGTAACAGTTATCACAAGCGGTTTATTCAGAGATTTATACTCATCACAATCAATATTAATGGATAATGCATATCGTGTTGCACTTGCAAGGTCATACTTGACAATAACAAAGGATGCTACTTTAATGAATTCAGCATATGGTAAGCAATTGCGTGAAGCTCTTGAAGGTGTAATGCAAAGTATTAACTATTATGGAATTTATAACGAGCCGTTAAATTCAAATTATGTGGCACAGCACTGGATTGAGGATACTTTATTCTATTTAAGTCAAGGCTATAATGCTACTTATGCCGGCGAATGTGCAATAACTCGTATTTTTGCACCACCTAATGGTGATTATGGTGCAGGAATATCAAAATTGGTATCAATGTCATGGACATGGAACGATACAAGTGAACTTGCAGACTTTTACCTTGGAAGGATGGGTAATATGTACTCCAAAAACTATTGGGGGGATACAAACCCATTGGTATTCCTAAGGGCTCTGTCAAACTCAGATACAATTGTGGCCAGTCGTAATACTAACCAATATGGTGTACTTGATAACGATGACTTCTTTGATTATTGGGGCGGTTTGTCAATGACTGTAGAAAATATTTCTGGTAAAGCTCCTAAATTCAACGTATTGATGTATGCGGATAAGAACAATGCATACATTTCATCTTTGGAGGAAGTAATGTATAGGGAAATTGCTGCAAGGTATGATAATCCGGATTGGATTAAAGGAATGATGAAAGAAGGTTATAGCGGGGCTCGTTACATGTCAAATAAATTTGTAAGTAATTTACATGGATGGCAAGTAACAAGACCGTCAGCAGTATCAGATGGATTGTGGGATAGAATTTATGATACTTATTATAAGGATAAATACAATATTGGCGTTAAAGACTGGTTGATGAGCGGAAATAATGCATATTCACTTATTTCCATGAGTGGAACAATGCTTACTACCATCCATGATGGATATTGGAAAGCAGATAAGGCAACAATAAGCGATATAGCAAATACTTGGGCTCAAGCAACAGTTCAAAATGGTGTGGCATGTTGTGACTGTAGTTGTGGTAATATTGCGATGATGCAATGGGCTGTGCAATATGTTAATCCGGATATTTTGGCTCAACTGCTTCCTAAATTATATGAGGCAACTAAAAATCCAGTATTCAAGAACAATACTCAATCAACTCAGCCACCAGAAACCGAGTCAAAAGATAATCAAAAGGAAGCTTCAACTCAAAATCCAGTAAAAGGATCAACTTCTTCCTCGACTGTTAAAACAAATTCCAGCTCCACAACTACTCAAACTACTGCTCAAAGTGGTGACAATGCTCAGGGAGAGGCATTTTCAAATGTAGGTGCTGGAAGTGAATCAGTCCAAGCTGGAAGTTCATCTGCAGAGGGAGCGGATGTCAAAAAGTCAGTTGAAATAAATCCGATATCTTCCCAATCAGCCAGTGAAGTAGGTTTGTCAATAGTGGCTGTTTTAGCAATTTTATGCTTGATTATGGTTGTTGCTGTCGGATACTTTAGAAATGAAGATGATAAAGATAAAGTTCAAGATTTAGATAAGTTATTTAATGAAAGATAGTGGGTGTTTTAATGGATGCAATTAATATTTTATGGCAACTCGGAATATTGTCCGCAGTTTTAATTTTTGGAATCAAATTGGGCCTTGCTACAGGCCTCGCAAACATGTCAAAGAGATATTTGGCATTGGTGTCAATAGGATATGGTGGGGGAGTTTTAATATTGACGGAAATTTCCTCATTTTTCACAGATCAGATTACAGATTTAATTTATACTTACAATTTCGAATTTTTCTTAATCATGGCAATAATCATGATTTTAGCAGGAATATTTACAATAAGGGAGTATAAGGTATTTGAAAAAAATACTACTGCAGCCACTTGTATGGCAGTAGTTGCTCCATGTCCTTGTTGTTTTGGTTCCATTATAGTGAGTATAATGCTTGTTGCACCTACTGTAGGTTTAGGATTGATGAATTTAAGTGTAATTGTGGCTTTAGCATTAGTTTTAACAATCGTTGTAACTTATTATGCTTCTAATTACTTGGTAAAATTCATTGATAAGCCTTATCCAATAGTATTAGGCAATTTCATGTTCTTTTTAGGAATTTATTTCCTGTTGTCCGCACTGTTCTTGCCGAACATTACTGCAATGATTCAAAATCCAATGGAAGCAATATCAATAGCATCTCCATATTCGTTAATTGGGGCATTAATATTGGTTCTTGTTGTAGTGGCTATCGGTGGAGTAATATCTAGGAGAAACAGTAATTTTAATTAGGTGATTTAATGGTAACAACAATTCCTGGAAGTGAAATATTAACATCAACATTAAATATGATTTCACAAAGTCTGCAGATTCCGGTAATCATATTTCTGGTAGTTTTTGCAGTCTTTGCGGTACTTGCAATCGGAGGATTGATTTCTGAATATACTTCAAGAAAGAAAATCACTCCTGAGTTAATTGAAGAATTAATCTATTCCATATCAAATGCATCATCTTTAGACGAAATAAAGAATGTTATTAAAAATGCAAATATTTATGAATCTCAAAAAGTTGTCTTAATTAAGATTTTACGTGCAAATTCTCTAACTCCTGAATCAAGACATGCGCTTGCTAAAAAATTAGTTGAATTTGAAGAAAATAAATTTGCAAAATCAATCGAAAGAACTGATGTTGTCACACGTATTGGACCGACATTGGGATTGATGGGTACTTTAATTCCTATGGGGCCTGGTCTTGCTGCTTTAGGTGCTGGAGATGTAAATACTTTGGCTAATGCTATTATTGTTGCTTTTGATACTACTGTTGTAGGTATTGGTGCTGGAGCTGTAGCTTATTTTGTATCCAAAGTAAGGCGTAGATGGTATGAAGAGTACTTGTCTAATTTGGATGCGCTTGCAGATGCATTGCTTGATAAATTAAACCAATAAGAGGTTTTGCTAATGGTTAGAGATAAATCTAAAAAACGTTTTTCTGAAGGTGAAGAAGACCCGATGGCTGGAACCTCAAATCTTGTAGATGCAATGCTTGTTATTGCTGTTGGTTTATTAATATTTGTTGTTATAAGTTGGAATATGCAGAGTGTGGTATTTCAGGATAATCAAAATCCGCAAAAAGCCATTCAGGAGTCCTCGCCTGATGTGACTGAAGTCAGCGAAGGACAAACATTGAATGAAACTCCAGAATCCTCTAACAGTTCAGGTCAGGGCTATATGGAAATGGGTAAAGTTTACAAGGATCCTTCAACGGGTAAGCTAATAATGGTTGAAGGCTAAGAGTAATACTTTTTGTTTTTAGCTATTTGCTAATTAGTATTACTTTTTTCTTATTTTTTTAGAATAATTATTACTTCTTTTTAAAATTACTTTACATTTATATATACTTTTCTCTTTTTAAGGCCGAATAAAAAGTTTTATAAGAGTATTACTTTATAATAATATAATAGTATTATTAGTAATATAATGATTATTTTTATTATTACTAAATACTTAAGAGAAATGTAATTAAGTGAGATTATGAAAAATAAAAGTTTAATATTTTCAATATTTTTGGTTTTCATAATTGTTCTTAGTGTTAGTGCCATATCTGCTCAGGATGTGGATAATGCTATTTCTACAAGTGGAGATGAAACAGTTATTGGGGATTCTGAACAAGTTTCAGGTACTGTTTCAGGAGATGTAGATGTTGCAACTGAAAATCCATGGTCTACAAGTGGAGAATTAAGTTATGATATTCCTGCTGATGCTAAGACAATTAAAAGTGCTGATGTTTATGTGAATGTTTATAGTGGTAGTGCTCAAAATACTTACGGTGCTAATGCAAATATAAGTATTTCTACCGCTAATGGAAATGAAAGTTACTCTGAATCTTTATGGACTGAAGACGGTTCAGCTGATGGTACTGTTTATACAGTAAATAATCATACTACCAAATGTTATTCAGATTTCATGGTTCATTATGATGTAACTAGCTTGATTCAAGGTTTAAATGGAACTAATTTAAAAATTAAGGTTGATACCTTTAAAATGGAAAATAAATCATTTGACGGAAGAATAAAACTTATAGGGTTAGTTTTAGCTTATGATGATGGGGACGATGATGTAATCAATTATTTGGTTGACGATAATCAAATTTGGACTAGTTCCAATAAAACTATTTCTTTTAACACCGCCTCATTTAACAATGTATTTGAAGCAAAATTAATCAATATTGCTCTTTCATCATCTGATGGAACTTATAAACTTAATGATGAATTTTTAACTGATTCAAAACATAAGGCGGGTAATTACTATCAATATAATGAATGGAATATAACTAATTACTTTAAAAATGGTAAAAATACTGAATTGTTTGTAATTCCTGGTCAAGGTTACTCTGGACCTTCTTATAAGAGTGTTCTTTCAGTATTGACTGCAAAATCCATAATAAATTCAGCTGCTATTTCTAATTTCAAAGTAGTTGATAACTCTAAAGATGTTGTTTATCCTGGTTTTGCTAATAAGTTGACTGTTACTGTTACTACTAATAAGGCTGGTAAATATGTTGTTGTTTTATTGGATAATGGTACTGTTGTAAATTCCACTGAAGTTGATTTGACTGATGGCAGTACAGCTGTGCCTTTGGTTGATCCTACTATTAGGCCTTTGACTGATCATATCAAATATGACGGTTCCGGAAATTATGATACAGTAAATTACCAACTTCAAGTATGGTTTGATGAATTTTTATTGAATGAAACTTCCTATGAGGCAACAGTTTTATATAATGGTTATCTTGGTAAGGATACTTATAATCAAACTGGTTTAGAATCCTTCTACACTACAACCATTACTGGTGACATTGTTATTTTGACTAATGGTACTTATGCAAGTGGTACTGGTAAATATGCATTAACCAGTTTCCCTGTTGTTTTATCTGATAATGATACTTTGGCTAAAGCGTTTATTTATGTGACTTATACTTATGGTGGAACTAATGATAATATTAATAT
>NZ_JBGUWC010000016.1:0-3200 GCF_045220775.1 Methanobrevibacter sp. | reverse complement strand
ATAGGAGTTAAATAAATGTATTTTATCAGAGGGATCCTAAAAGATTTAAATAAAATCTATGACTCATTATTTGCTATTAAAGAAGACATTGATAAATTAGAAAACAAAGGGTTTGGTATTTTATCTGACAGAGATATCCGTTTAAGGATACATGAATTATTCTCAGGTTCTATTAAAGATGAATGTATTCAACCGGCAAGTGTTGATTTACATTTGGATAAGACCTTGAAAACATTGGATGGTAAATTAAAGAATCTTGGTTTATGTAGTTATGAGTTACAACCTGGTGAGTTTATACTGGGTAGTACTGAGGAGTATGTAACTGTTCCTAGGGATTTGGTTGCACAAGTAGATGGTAAATCAAGTCTCGGTAGGTTAGGTATTGCTATCCACATAACCGCAGGATTTGTCGACCCTGCTTTTAAAGGTAATGTGACTTTGGAGATTAAGAATGTGTCTGATAAACCTTTTACTTTAAGATGGGGTATGCCTATTGCACAGATTGTATTTTTCACATTAACCAGTCCGGTTGAAAGAGGATATGGTGATGATGGATTAAATAGTCACTATCAGAACAGTGAAGGAGTTATATCAAGCAAATACGAGTATTAAAGGGGGTGTAACTAGAGATGTTATTTAATTTATTAATATATGATAGCCAGTAAACTTAAAACAAAATTTGGTACAGCAACAATTAACCAAGACGGTTATTATGAAATCGTAAGTGTAAAAGAAGGCAATAAAGACAAACTATTGCATCGGTTAATCTATGAAGATTACCATAATACACGACTCCCAAGAGATATGCACATTCACCATATCAACAGGGATAAACTGAACAATTGTGTCCTGAACCTTAAAGCTCTAACTGCACACGAGCATATGAGCTTGCATCGTAAAGGAGTACCATTGTCAAGGAAGTGTAAAATCAATATGAGTAAAGCTAAAAACACTTCCAATTATTATCGTGTAATTAAAGAGAAAGATTTAACATGTAAACAAGGCTTCATTTACCGTTACCAGTATTGGGAGGATGGTAAACGTAAGCGTATAAGATCTGTTGATATAAACAGATTACGAGAAAAAGTATTGGATAAGGGTTTGGAATGGATAGAATTCACATAGACGAATTGGAGGATGATGATATGATAGAATCAGTATTCCCAGAATTAGAAGATAAATCATTACTCAAAACAAATAAATGGGGAATATTAGATGTCTGCTTAACAAAATGTAACAAAGTCGTCACAGGTTACCAATGGAAATACAGTTATTTCGACGGGGCTAAAATTCGAGTATTATCCTCGTATGATTTAACAAGATTAAGACAAAAAGTCATGAACCGTGGCCTTGAATGGATTATTACAGATAACAAGTTAGCTATTGATTCATATAAGTTGAATCATGAATTGTTGGAGAAACGTGAGGATATGACAAAAAATCATAAGAATTCAACAAGTGGAGTTAAATATGTTTATCGTACACCTGATAAAGGTTCACGTAGAGGTTTCTATTGGATTTATGTTAATAATCATAAAGATGGTCAGCAGAAAAGTTACACTAGCAACTCATTATTAAGATTAAAAGAAAGAGTTGAAAAAGAAGGATTAGCCTGGACAGTTATTAACACTGAAGTATATGAGAAATTATTAACCGAAGAATCAGAGATACTATGAAGAAATGGATTGATTTTATAAAATATGATCTGTTACATATGAGACCACCAATGCCCCAGTATAAATGGGATGATTTAGTGGAGGTTAAAGATATGAGTGGAGTAAGTGCAAGAAGCCTAGGATATGATGCTGCAAAACAAATGACTGAATTGAATCATACAATAAATCTTTTAAAAAATAAAATAAAACGCAAACTACCAGATTACTTGAAAGAAAACCTTGAAGAAGTAAAAGTCACTGGTGAATTAAAACATATCCGATTAGAATATCATTTCAAAAATTATAATAAGATGAACAAATCCCTAGTTAATGAGATACGCTCAGATTTCGCTTCATGTATCCAAACAGATAAACTACCTGGTTATAAGATTAAATTCGCCGACACACATTTCATATTAATATTCTACCTTGAAGATTACATAAAGTAATGCTCATTTAATTAAAAAACCCAAAGAAAAAACCCAAAAAATGAGAGGAGATGATTATAAGTGAATCAAACAGAATGGTCAACGGAATACAATGAACATATAGATGCATTCAATGAATTCCGAGACAACTGTAAAAATCTAGAACATTATGACACTATCAAATCATTACTTGGTAGTGCAGTTGAATACCTATACCAATTAGGTGAAGAAAACGGATATACTGGAGGTGGAAAAGGATGATTAATAATCTAGCTGATTTAAGAAGATTCGATTTCACCCCTGAATGTAAAACCTGCAAATACCGGAAAGAATTAGGATTACTCGAGTATTGCTGTGGTTTTGTGATTGATGAAATTCGCAGACAAAGATTTGAACAAATGAAAGATATGGTTTATAATTATGCTGATTTCAGTGAAGATTTAAGCTTAATAAACCCTAGTAATATGTTATTCCAGAAGGATACTGAATGGAGTGTGACATTAACATTCCAAACTAATCTTAAAGAGGATAAAAAATTAATCCTAAAACAATTACGTAGGGCAATACTGGAGAGCATGTATTTTAATCATGTGAATTTCGCAAAAGACACTTTAATCCGTAAAGACTTCAACACAGAACCTTTACAAATACAAGCAATACTAGACACATTCAACATGGAGGCTGCAAATGACTAAAAAATATGAAGTCACCGACGAGGAATTAAACCTCCTCCTACACTACGCAGGAGAATTATATAATGTAGGTACACATGTAACAATGTCCCAACGTATAGAACGTGAAGGGAATATGGATAAAGAATTATGGTGCGATGGAGCATTATATCAATTGGATAAAAACTATCAAGAAGCATACCGTTTAGTTAACAGATTATGTCCTGACCGTAAACTAGATGGGGAAATCGAAGATGATTAAAAAATTCATAAAAGAATATTTCAACACAGACTTGGAGGATAATATGGGAGATAGTGAATACATCGGATGTTTAATACATGATTTCGCAGAATTATTATCAGAAAAATATTACGAATCAGATGATAAAATAAAAAAATCACACATCGGATTCGGATTATACACATTAATGGATTTAGCAGACATC
>NZ_JBGUWC010000015.1:0-2939 GCF_045220775.1 Methanobrevibacter sp. | reverse complement strand
TCATAGATTTTCCAAATCTTCTCGGACGACTCACACAAATATGTTTTTGAGAAGTTTTTATTTTTCTATTGGTAAATGTTATAAGTCCTGTTTTATCCACATATATTTCCGAATTAACTGCCCCCTGAAAGCTTTCGTTGGTCGGATTCAAATAAATTCCCATGTTCATACCTCCCACTGCAACATTTTTCATCACTTCTATATTTATTATAACATAACTTTTCAATAAGACAATACCGAAACAGAGAAATATCGCAGACAGTATCCTGCCATTCCTTTTCTCTCCATAGTCAAACCACCTGTCAAATAATGACAAGTGGTTTTTCATTTGTTACATTTGTTGTAAAATAATAGAATTTTTTTGAAATTTAACTTGACAAGAAAAGTAAATTACGATAATATCTAATCAGAAACTTTTTAAAAAAAATATCCGATTAGATACAAGGTGATTTTATGAAAGAAATAATAGCCACTATGTTAAAAAGTTTGTGTGAAGAAAAAAATAATGGCAATGCTGAATTAACCATACCAAAACAAGCAGAGCAAATGGGCATCCCATATCAAACTTTTAACAAATATATTAAAGGTACTGCTGAATGTTCAGCATCAAATCTTGTTAAAATATCACAATATTATCAAGTGAGCGTGGATTATATTCTTGGTCAGACTAAAGCTAAAACTTTTGATACAGATTTGAGAAGTATCTGTGATACATTAAATTTGAGTGAGGAAGCTGTTAAACAGCTTATTAACCCATGGACATACAAAAATGTAGGATATGTTGTAAGTTATGAAGATCAATATGAAATAGTCGCTGATATTATCGATAAATTGATAAGCCACAATATACTTTTTGAAGTTGCTAAAAAGATGGAGGAAGGACAAACATTCTTTGAAAAATTTATTTCAAATTTAAAGCAAATCAATATCAGTTACGATAATATAGTTACTTCCGTCAAAGAAGCTTCATCATGGATTTGGGGATGGGAACATACAGATGAAGGTTTGAATTATGGCTTATCTAAGTGTTTACCTGAATTCAGAAAAGAATTTTTTAAATCATCATATGATATTTTCGATAATTTAAATACAAAGATAATGCAAATCTGGGTTGCCGATGGTGAAGAAGCACAAAGAAAAAGCATAGATGACTATAATGCTTATTTAAGCAATTTATAATGTAACAAATTTACGAAAGGACTGATTCCCATGTGCTTTTTATTCTGACAAAGAAAAAACACACTGACAAGTTGATACCAACAACAAGTAAGCGTGTTTTGAAGTTATGATTACAACATAACAACCGCAAGTTTAGTATATTATAACTTCTTTTCTTTGTCAATTCGCATATTGTACAAAAATAATTGACAGGGTAATATTACCCGGAAAGGAAATTTTATGACCTCTTTAGATATGAGAGAGAATAAACTCTTTATGAGGAATGGTTTTGATGTAACAGGCAAGTGGGATATTCCTATTATCAAGAAACAGGATATTCCTCTTGATAGTGTGCATCTTATCGCATATTCCGACACAAGACTTAATGACAAACCCGAGAACACCGCTTGTGGAGTTCACTTTTTTATTGACGATTATCGCTTTACAGGCATCTACAATAATCCTGAAAGAAGCATTGAGAAGCTCTCGCAGTATGCTTTTCTGCTTACCCCCGATTATTCAACCTATTCCGATATGAATTACTGGAGACAGCTCGAAAGTGTTGCTCACAGTCATTGGGTAGGTGCATACTGGCAGAGTATGGGGCTGAAAGTGGTTCCTACTATGACATGGAGCGACAGTAGAAGCTACTCTTTCTGCAATGACGGAGTTGAAAAGGGCTGTGTTGTAGCTGTTGGCATGATTGGCTGCAAACATGAGAAAGCACTTTTTCTCCGTGGATATAACAAGATGATCGAAACTGTTGAGCCGAGTGCCATTATCTGCTTGGGTAAACCTTTCAGAGAGATGGACGGTAATATTATTGCCGTAGACTATCGTGCACCAAGAAAGGTGGTACGCTGATATGGGTGGAAGAGGAACTTATGCAGCAGGAAAAAGTGTACCGTATACATATGAAACCATTGGTTTTGTTGATGATGTCAAAGTATTATTTGGAATACCTGGAACCGGTTTACATGATTTGCCTGCCGAATCTCATTCAAGCAATATGTATATCAAGCTTCACAAAGATGGAACTTTAAATATGTTGAGAATTTATGATGATGAACATTTCCTCACTACTGAAATTGCTTACCATCCTGAACCTGATTTAACGGGAAATCACAAACCTGTTTTGCATATACATCATTATGATCGTGATTTTAAAAGAACGACCGCTGATTACTTAGATTACGATACTTTCAAAAAATACGAAAAATATCTTGTAGGAAGAAGGTGGTATAGTGATTGACGGTAGTGCAAGAGAATTTATTAACAAGCTTTATTATGAGGATCACTATGTTGTTTATAAAGACAACAAGTATTTCCTTAACGGTTGCCAAACAAAACACCTTGAAAATGGGACAGACTCAGTAAGGCTTGAAGTGTACAATCTCACAAAAAACTTGACCGTTTTCTCTATAACGAAGTCTACCGCCAATGACTGTGTTGAAGCTTTTCAAGATGCACCTATATGGAGTGGTAAGACCTTTTGGGAAATCGAGAACCAAATGCAATGGGTTGACGAATAAAATTTTTTAGTGTAAAATCAAGTGTTTCAAAAATATATTGGATATAAAAGCCGTGTTTATCTTTGCATGATAACACGGCTTGTTTGTTCATATCCTGCTGCCAAGCTGAGTATTTCGTTTGTCAGTTTCGGTCTTGTTCACGGCAATGAAAATTGCCTGCTTTTGACCGACTATTATCACTTTGCTTTTCGCTCGGGTTACGGCTGTGTACAGCAAATTCCTTTTCAGCATGATGAAGAAACTTTTCAT
>NZ_JBGUWC010000014.1:0-10208 GCF_045220775.1 Methanobrevibacter sp. | reverse complement strand
TCTTAATTATGGGGCTTTTGCTAAATTAGAAGAATATCAGGGCAAAGAAGCTTTTATTCATATTTCTGAAGTATCTTCTGGTTGGGTAAAAAATATCAGAGATCACGTAAGGGAAAACCAAAAAATCGTTTGCCGTGTTCTCAGAGTCAATCCTAAAAAGGGGCATGTGGATGCTTCCTTAAAAAGAATCCGTGAAGACCAAAGAACTAAAAAAATCCAACATTGGAAAATTGAACAAAAAGCTGAAAAATTCTTAGAATTGGCTGCAAAATCATTAGATAAAAGTCTAGATGAAGCTTATGATGAAGTGGGTTATGATCTCATGGACATCTTCGGTGATGTTTATGGCGCTTTTGAAACCGCTTCAGAAGAGGGTGTCGAATCACTTCTTGAAGAAGAAATCCCTCAGGATTGGGCAGAAGCTATTACTGAAGTAGCTCAAAAGAATATCACTCCTCCTGAAGTTCACATTAGCGGTTATGTGGATATTGAAACATTTGTGCCTAATGGTGTTGAAATCATCATTGCAGCTCTTAAAGCCGCTGAAGATAATGGTGATGATGAGGAAGAGATTAAAGTCCAATGTGTTGGAGCACCTAGATACAGGATTACAGTAAAATCTACTGATTATATCTTAGCTGAAAAGGCTCTTAAAGCAGCAGCAGAAAGATGTATTGCAGTTGTTGAAGAATCTGATGGTAATGGTTCTTTTCTAAGAGAGTTAGATAATAATTAGATTCTTATGAATATGAAAATGAATAAATGTCCTGAATGTGGAATTTATACTTTAAAAGATTCCTGCCCTAAATGCGGCGGGAAACTTAAAGTTATTTATCCTCCCAAATTTTCTGTTGAGGATAAATATGGTAAATATCGTCGTATATTGAAAAAAGAATCAATGAAGGAGTAATCACATTGAATGCCGCTGAAATAAATGTTTTAGAAGAAATTGAACTAGAAAATCCTATTTTCATTGAAGCGTTACCTGGCCTTGGACATGTGGGCAAACTCGCTGCCGATCACATGATTGATGAATTGGGAGCTATCAAATTTGCCGAGATTTATTCTCCAACTTTTCCTCCTCAAGTTCTTATAAAAGAGGAAGGAATAATTGAAAACATGCTTAATGAGTTATATTATTTAAGAGATGTCGGAGAAGATAATTTAGATTTGATTATTCTCGTTGGTAATACTCAGGCATTGTCTCCAGAAGGCCAATATTTGATATGTAAAGACATTTTGGAATTCGTTAAAGGTTATGGAATAGATAGGATTTATACTCTTGGCGGAATGGCTATCCCTCAACCTGTTGAAAATCCTAAAGTTTATGGAGCAGCTACTGATGAAGCTAACATTGAATTATTAAGAGAAGCTGAAATCGAAATCAGGTCTAATGATGGTGGTATTGTCGGTGCTTCAGGACTCTTTTTAGGTTTGGCCGTACGTCAAGGAATTCCAGGAACCTGCCTTATGGGTGAAACTCCAGGATATTTCATTGATGCAGAATCTGCTGAAGCCATTTTGAAAAAATTATCATTATTGCTCAACTTTGAAATTAATGTCGATAAATTAGATGAAAGAGCAGAAGAAACAAGACAAATGATTGCTAAAGCCCAACAAATGGAACAAGATTTGATTAATAGGGCTAATGCAGGAAACGCTGATGATTTAAGATATATTGGTTAGATTCCAATATATTATTTTTACTTTTTTTTATGAATGTTATAGTTGTACCCGATGCATCTATGATTGTTATTCCATTAATCGAAAAAAATGGACACACTTATTTATCTCCTTCTAATTTTTCCAGATATGATAACATGGATATTCTTGAGGGCAATTTAACTTTTGATACTTTGATTTCAAAATATTCTTCAAGTGAACTGCCTTCTGGTGTGAAATCAAGATTATTCTTATTTTCCAAGGTTGTTGAAAAAGCTGATGCAGCTATTATGATTGGCAAGCGACCGAAAAATCGTGAAAGAATGTATGATGCTTTGAATGATTTGATATTATTCGGCGGTAATGCATGCAATAATGCACATAGTCTGGAGGTAAAAATCGTTCAAGATTTAAATATCCCCACTTTAAAGCTTGCTTATCCAACAAATCAAGCCCAATTAATCGATTTAATAAATAGAACTAATGATTTTTTAAAAAATTTGGATGAAATCGATGGAATTGTTAATGAAGATAAATTAACAGCAGATTTTCATCCCAAAAAAGAAAAATATCCTATTTTTGATGTAAAAAAGTTATTAGATAGTTTAATATAATTTCAATTTCTAACAATTATATATGTTGGTCAATGCTGATTTTCATGTTCACAGTTGCTTTTCAATGGCTTCATCGAAAGACATGCTGATAAAGAATATGGCTCCCAAATCCAAATTAAAAGGACTGCAGCTTTTGGGAACCGGTGATGCATTCCATCCCGGATGGTTGGATATTGTTGAAGAGACTACAACATATTCGGGTGATGGAATTTATTCTGTTGAAGATATGGATTTTGTTTTAACAACTGAAGTGGAGGGAAAGCACAGGATTCATCATCTGATTATCATTCCGGACATTGACATTGCCCGTGAGTTATCAGATAAGCTTCCATCCAAAAATAAGGAAATTGACGGAAGGCCTAAAACTAGATATGGTGGTACAGAGCTTTTGGATTTGGTGAAGGAATATGACTGCCTTATCGGCCCTGCCCACGCATTCACTCCATGGACAGGCATGTATAAATCACATGACAGCATTTATGATTGCTATGGAAAAAAGCCGGATTTTGTTGAGTTAGGTTTATCTGCTGATACCTTTATGGCAGACACTGTCAGCGAACTTAAGGATTTTCCATTTTTAACAAATTCCGACGCCCATTCACCATGGCCACATAGGTTAGGTAGGGAATTTAATCAGATTGAGCTAAAAGATATTTCATATTCATCTATAAAACATGCAATAAAACATAAGGAGATCAAAGCAAATTATGGTTTAATACCTAATTTAGGAAAGTATCACATGACTGCATGTACCAAATGCTATAAATTGGTTGATCCCATGATTGCAAAGGACAATAAAATGAAATGCAGTTGCGGTGGAACAATCAAAAAAGGCGTTGACTTTAGAATTTCTGAAATTGCCGATTATAAAGAGCCTAAACATCCTAGCTTCAGACCGAAATATGTTCATTTGATGCCCCTTGCTGAATTAATTGCCACTGTTTATGATAAAGGAGTTACAACAAAAACCGTTCAGTCAAAATGGCAGAAATTGATTGATAGTTTTGGGACCGAAATAGATGTTTTAATTAATGCTCCATTAAAGGATATTGAAAAAATCGATTCGAATATTGGTTCTGTCATTGAATCATTTAGAAATGGATCCATTGATGTTGTTCCTGGTGGTGGGGGAAAATATGGTGAGATTTCTTTCAATAAAAAGATAGTTGAGAGAAAATCAGAAAAAATACTTACTTTGGATAATTTTTAAAAACGGACTTGGAGGGATTTGAACCCTCGATCTTAAGATTAGGAGTCTTACGCCCTTCCAGACTAGGCTACAAGCCCATAAAATATTAAATTGCCATGCAATCTATTTTTTAGAAAAAAAGAATATTGAGAGCGGACCCGCCGGGATTTGAACCCGGGGTCTTCGGATTAGAAGTCCGACGCCCTATCCAGCTAGGCTACGGGCCCTCATATGCAACAATAATAAATCTGTTATTTTTATTATATATATTTATCTATTAGTTAAATAAAAAAATAAAAAGGATTAAAGAATAATCCTTATCCTCTACCAGTAGCACCTGTCGCATCATTAACACTTATTGTATCGACATTATTACCATCAGCATCATAGACAGTAAAGTACCAGTATCCATCAGAATAGTATCCGCTTCCAATATAGCATCCTGGTTCTCCAATAGCGCCACTTGCAATACTTTGTGCGCTGGAATATGATAATTGTGTTCCGCTTCCACTACCTGATCCGGAACCGCTTCCACTACCGGAGCCACTTCCACTTCCACTATCGCTAGTGCCAGAACCTGAACTGGATCCACTACCTGATCCTGAGTCGCTAGAGCCTGAACTACCTGAACTACCTGAACTACTTGAACCAGAATTTCCTGAATCGGTAGTAGCTACAGATAATCCGGTTCCATTATCGGTTGAAGTAGTATTTCCTATTCCATTTCCAGCATTATCATCATTTGCTGACATACTTGATAAATCAGAAAAGATTGGATTATCACTATTAGTAATACCATACGCCGCAACTGCTGCCGCAACACATAAAACGATAATAATGGAGATGATTATATTTGCTTTATCCAATTTTTTTCCTCCTATAAATTTGATTTTAAGATATAATAATATAAGTTTAAGATGTTCTATAATATATACGTTTCTATATGTAATTTTTAGTATTACTTATTAATATATACAAACAAAAATATACACGTTAGTTTCTAATTTCTATAATTGAGGTGACATATTTGAAAGATAGAGTAGTTATATCCCCTACAACTCGTCAAGAAGGCCATGCCGAACTCGTCATGGAAGTCGATGACGAAGGGATAGTTACAAAAGGTATGTATTTTAGTATTACTCCGGTAAGGGGTTTAGAAAAGATGGTTCTTAACAAAGCACCTGAAACCGCTCCTGTTTTGTGCCAAAGGATTTGTGGAGTATGTCCAATTCCACATACTTTAGCATCTGCAGAAGCTATGGACATGGCATTAGGAATCGAAATTCCTAAAGCAGCTAAATTGTTAAGAAAAGCAGTCGCAGCAGCACATGGTATTAACAGTGCAGCAATTCACCACTTCTTAGTTGCACCGGACGTTGTCCCTGAGGACAAATTCGTAGCAGCAGTAGACAGTGTTAGTGAAGTCAGAAAAACTGTTCAATACGTTGTTGACATGATTGCTGGTGAAGGTATTCACCCATCTGATGTAAGAGTTGGTGGTATGGCAAGAAACATTACCCCATTCACCAAAGAAAGATTAGTCGAAAGAATGACTGCATTAAAACCAAAACTCGAAGAGCACGTTGAATTTATTAAAAACTGTGTACTTGAAGCGGGTTTACCTGCAGATTTAGGTGTAGTTAACCAACCATTAATGGCAGTCGATGCAACCTATGGTTCCAACGAATTTGATATGGACAAATTCTCTGAAGTATTACCAGAAGCATGGTATGATGACCCTGAAATTGGTAAAAGAGGTTGTTCAGTAATTCCGCTATGGGAAGGTCAAAACGTTGAAACCGGTCCAAGGGCAAGAATGGAAAAATTCGCAGGTTTCAAAGACAAAGGTGTAGTCGCACAACATGTTGCACGTGCAGATGAAATGTTGAAAAACTACGATGCATGTATGGAAGCTTTAGATGCAATTGATCCTGCTGCTCCTGCAAACGTAAGTTACGATAAGAGAGGAACTGGAGAACTTGGATTCGGTGTCATTGAAGGTCCTAGAGGAACTGATGTACACATGGCAAAAGTTGTCGAAGGAAAAACTCAATTCTATTCTGCAATTGTGCCTACTACATGGAACATTCCAACAATGGGTCCTGCAACTGAAGGATTCCACCACGACTTCGGACCTCATGTTATCAGAGCATACGACCCATGTTTATCATGTGCTACTCACGTGATGGTAGTTGACGACGAAGATAAATCCATTCTCAAAAATGAAATGGTGAGAATCTAAGTATAGGGAGGAAAAAAATATGCCTTATCATTCGGATATAATCGTTATTGGCTGTGGAAACATCTTGTTTAAAGATGATGGTTTCGGTCCAATAGTTATAAATATTTTACAGAAATATCTCAATGATAAAAATGATTATTATGATCCAGCTGTTACTGCTTATGTTGAAGAAGAATTTGATAAAGATATTCTAGAACAAATTATATCAAAATTTGAAGATGTATCATTACCTGACAGTATTCAATTTATTGATGGGGGCACTGCAGCTCCAACCAACTTTTTCCCATTATATGAAGAATATGATTGGAAAAAGCTTATCGTGATTGATGTGGTTGAGTTTAATGCAGAACCTGGAACCGTTGATAAATTTGATCCTAATATTATGAAAATAGGAAAATATGACAATCCTCATGGATTGACTGTTGAAGAACCTCTTCAAAAAATTTCTGAAAAATGTGAAGTAGTCGTTGTTGGTTGTAAACCAGCTGAGATTCCAACTCCGGATGTGGATATGGGTTTATCAGAACCTGTTGAAAAGGCAATTCCTGAAGCTATAGATATTATTTTAAATGAAATAGGGGTAAAATAATGTTTGAAAAATTGAAAAAAGCTTTTGGTGGATCTTCTAAAGCTGAAGAACCAAAAGTAGAAGAAAAAATTGAAGAAGCTGCTCCTGTAGAAACTACCGCACCTGCAGAAGAACCTAAAGCTGCTTCATCAAAACCACGTATTGGTTACATACATTTAAGTGGTTGTACTGGTGATGCAATGTCTTTAACCGAAAACTATGACATATTGTCCACAGTTTTAACTGATTTGGTTGACATTGTATACGGTCAAACTTTAGTTGATAAATGGATTCACGGAACTTATGCTGAAGAAATGCCAGAAATGGACTTATGTTTAATTGAAGGGTCTGTTTGTTTACAAGATGAACACAGTGTTCACGAATTATTAGAAGCAAGAGAAAAATCCGGATTAATTTGTGCATTCGGGTCATGTGCTATGACCGGTTGTTTCACCACATTTGCTCGTGGAGGTCAACAAGCACAACCTAAACATGAATCTTTCGCACCAATTAGTTCATTAGTTAAAGTAGATTTAGCACTTCCAGGTTGTCCTGTAGCTCCTGAAATGATTGCTAACGCAGTTGTAGCATTATGTGAAGGAAACTTAGAATACTTACAACCAGCAATGGATATTGCTGCTTGTAACGCTGGATGTGGCTGTGATGTAATGACCAACATTATCCGTAACGGATTATGTACTGGATGTGGAACTTGTGCTCTAGCTTGTCCAACAAGGGCTATGGGCTTTTCCGAAGGTAGACCTAGCTGTGATAGAGACAGATGTATTAAATGCGGATCTTGTTATGCAATGTGTCCAAGAGCATGGTTGCCTATAAAAAGAATTAAAGAGGAAACAGGATTATAGGAGGAATGAACATGCCATTAGGTACTTATAAAGAAGCATTATCTGCAAGATCTACTGATAGTAAAATTTTAGAAGTATCACAAGACGGAGGAATTGTTTCAGCATTACTCTGTTTCGCACTTGATGAAGGAATCATTGAAGGTGCTGTTGTAGCTGGAACTCCTGATGACGATTGGAGACCTATTCCTACTGTAGTAACTTCCTCAGATGAAGTGATTGCTGCTGCTGGAACTAAATACTCAATGTCCCCAACTTTATCCGCTTTAAAAGAAGCAACCCGTCAATACGGACTTGAAAAAGTTGGTGTAGTTGCAACTCCATGTCAGCTTCAAGGTTTAAGGAAAGCAAAAGCTTATCCATTCACAAGATTTGTCGTTAATAAGATTAAATTAATGATTGGTATCTACTGTATGGAAAACTTCCCTATGGCTTCTCTTGATACTTTCGCAACCGCTAAATTAGGATTTGACTCTTTAACTGATGCAACCAAAATGGACATTGGTAAAGGCAAATTCTGGTTAACTAAAGATGGAGAAGACAACGGTTTAGCTATTAAAGAAACCCACGGATATGAACAAGCAGGATGTAACATCTGTATGGATTATGTTGCTGAATGGGCGGATGTATCCACCGGTTCTGTAGGATCTCCTGATGGATGGTCCACTGTTTTAACCAGAACCGACGATGGTGACAGCATCTTTAAAGCTGCAGTTTCCGCTGGTTTAATTGAAACAAAACCAATGGATGAAGTAAAACCAGGTCTTCCTTTACTTGAAAAATTAGCTCAAGGTAAGAAAGATAAAAACGGTAAAGAACGTGAAAGAAGAGCAAAATTAGGTTTACCACTTCCTGTGGAATACTAATTTTATTTCTTTTTTCTTTTTTTCTTTTTTTAATAAATAAAAATAGGTGTTGCTTAGACAGCAACAGATTAAATTAAATTGTTGTAACTGTACAACCTTCTTTTTCAATGATTAGCGTATGTTCCTTTTGACTTACAAAACAGTTCTTTTTCTCGCGAAGCGGAGCATAAGGATAGATTGCCATTGCCTCTGATAACTGTTTTAATGCAATGCTTCCCTTTCTGTTTCCGAATTCGTCAGTAATCCATCTTCCTGAGAACGGAACATATGCATGGTTGTGCTGGATGTATTTCAGAACTTTTTGTGTGGTTTTCATTCTGAAAGGCTTGTTTGCCATGTATGAAAAGATATAATGGCCGGGAGCATCATTTACGATTCCTTCCCCATTGGTTGCAAACGGTTCTATTGCAACGGCCTGGCCTTCTTCCAGAACATAGTTGTCATGATTGTCATAATTTGGAATTGAAATTCCAGCATGCAGATTGTTTTGCTCTAGGCTATGGCCTGTCAAGTTGAATATCGGATTTAGATTGTATTCCGCTATTGCTTCATGAACTGCAGCCCCTATTTTTGAAACTTCCACTCCTGCTCTTGCTGTAGCTATTGCGGCTTCAAGGCCTGCGGCGGATGCTTCTATGATTTCCTCATGCAGGTTGATTTCATCTTGGGTGTAGTTTTCATCAATGTTTCCGCCGGCTATTATTGTAACTGCGGAATCTGCAATATATCCGTCAACCATTGCACCCAAATCCAGTTTTACCATATCTCCTGCCTTAAATTGGGTCTTATCTTCTGCAGGTGATGTATAATGTGCAGCTATTTCATTTATTGATACATTGCATGGAAAAGCAATTTCCGCACCAGTTTTTAATATTTCACTTTCTACATAGTTTACAAGGTCAATAACCAAAGCTCCATCAGTAATCATTTTTGAAGCTTCACTGCGTATGTCTGAAACGATTTTTCCAGCTTTTAAGTAAGATTCTATCATAAGCTATTACCTTCTTTAACAAATAATTAATTATTTAATTAATAAAGTTTATATTATATTTTATATTATTATACTGTATATATTATTTGGAGGTTATGACATGGAAAGTATTACTACAATTCCAGATCAAATGTTCTATTTGATAATTTTGATAATTGTTGCTGTTGTATTACTTATCATTGTTTTCCAATGGAGAAAAGTAGCAGAATCAAGAAATTCAATATCAATACTTGAAAAAGAAATTGAACTTAAAAAAATGTCCATGGTAGAAAAGGACATTGAATCTAAAAGATTAATGGATAATCCAATTCCATTGCCACAAGAGCAACAGGACAGCCTTTCAGCTATCAGACAATCCACTACAGAAGTAAGAAGCAATGTCGGTTATCTTCACTCTGAAATCAATGAAAGATTAGCCAGACTCGAAGCTGAAACTGAACTGAAAAAATTGGAAAAAATGCTTAAGGAAATTGAAGCAAAAGAGAAAAAACTCAAAAAGATGGATAAATAGGTGGTAATATGGATGCTATGGAAGCAGTTGCAATCATTATATTAGTCGTTGCAATTGTGATTTTAGTTTATTATTATTTATTGAACAGTCCTGAAACTATGTCTAAACTGCGCAATGTTGTTCCTGAAAGTGCTGATGCACATATGGATGAGGTTTTAGGCAAAAACAAATCAGATTATGATTTGACTAAAGATGAATTGGTTGATGACGATTCCGAATCAATGAGTAAAAGAATCAAAGTCAAATTAACCGACAATGTGTCCAGTTTAAATACTGATGCATTTTCTAACAAACTTGATGCTTTCTTAGATGAAAAAAGCGATCAATTAATTAAAGATTGGTCTTTAGCCACTACAAATGATTTAGAAGAGCTTCAAACCAAATTTGCAGAAACAACTACAAGTGTAGATAATTTAGAAAAGGATTTAATTGAATTCAAAAAGTCATCTGAAGAATTCCAAAAAGTTACTGAGGAAAGATTAGGTGATTTGGATAAAAGAATAGAATCATTAGAAAATAAATAACTTATTTTCTTTGATTTTTCCTCTTTTTGTAGAAAGGTTTATATATTATCCATTCAATAATTTATATATAGTCGTAATACTATTTTTGTCGTATAGCAGGGTGGGGTAGTCTGGTGATCCCGCGGGGCTCATAACCCCGAGATCCCTAGTTCAAATCTAGGCCCTGCTACTTTTAATT
>NZ_JBGUWC010000013.1:0-1636 GCF_045220775.1 Methanobrevibacter sp. | reverse complement strand
CATATTGATACCATTATACCTCAATCATTCTCGATATGAAAGTATGAATTTGATTTTTTGCTAAATGTTTTCAGTTGAGAGTATATCATTTTATTGGCACAGTTTTTGGTGCATAAAATTAAAATTCAAGGAGTGAATTGCTGTGATATATTATAACATTGACACAACTGAAAACGGTTACAACTCATTGACGGGAGAGGTTGAATCATTGGCAGAATTAAAAAGCATTCTCGTGAAAAACGATGTAATTCCCGATTTTGTTGGTTATCTGTCTATTGGGATACCTGATACTTCTATTTGCATTTGTGCCGAAAAAGGACTGGGTTTTTATGTTGGAATTACAGACAGTGAAGATATACACTTGTCTTTAGGTGATAAAGATTTATTGAGTGAAGTAGTAGATGTATGGGGTGACGGTCTTTATATCTCAAAGGGACTGTTTATACCTGCTCATCTTGCATGGAAGTCTATTGAAGAATATATCAATTTTCAAAAATTATGTGCAGAGGTTAATTGGATTACTCCTGATGACATTCCCGAAGAAGGTAACTTCATAGCGGTATAAATAGAATTTAGGGGTGTAATTCAAATGAAAGAAGCATTTCAAGTTTTTGCTTGCTTAAAGAATGGCATACTTTACTCGGATATTCCTGTCAATAGTGAAATTCTTAACACAATTCAGATTGGTGAAAATCAAATGTTATTGATGGGCAGAGCATTGACTAATTTTTCATCGGATGATAAATTATATAATATATCAGGTGATTTCGTGACACCTTTATATTTTTATATTTATGGACATAAAATGGATTTTATCGGTATTGGATGTACTTGTATTATACTCTGTACGCCAATTATAAACATATCGTTTTCAAGCGATAATCTTCTTTATTTGTATTAAGTTCAGTATTGATTTTTTGTATATGTTAAAATTTAAAGCTATTGACTTGGGAGGGCTGTTGATGATAATATCATTTGATTTAGATGATACATTATTTGTATCGGAAGATAAATTTGATGTCGAAAAGCCTTTACCATTTCCGTTTAATGTAATATATAAAGAAAGACTTAGATTGGGAAGTATCGAACTGATGAAATATATTCGTAAAAGAGGTATGGGATTGTGGATATATACAACATCATATCGGTCTGTTGGTTATATAAAAAGGTTATTTCGTTTATATGGCGTGAAAATTGATAATGTTATCAACGGTCAAAGACACGCTGACGAGGTTCAAGTTGGTCATTCGGAAGGTATGCCGTCAAAATATCCGAGTAAATACAGAATAGACCTGCATATAGATGATGACATCAGCGTTATGCAAAACGGGAAAATATATGGTTTTAATGTTTTTATAATTTCCGGACAGGATAATGAATGGGTTGATAAGATAAAAAAAGAAATTGTCCGAATTGAAAAAAAGAAATTTTCTAAGCTTTGATTTACGAAAACAGGAACCGGTTCCGCTTTTCAGATTGAACTATCCCAAAAATTGTGTTACACAAAAAAGTATCGACTTTCCGTGAAAAGGAAGTCGGTATTTTTTCTTAAACTATAAATGAGCAAATCTGAAAAATGCACAAAAATAAATAAAGACAACGACACCAAAAAGAGTTAAAATGGAGTTGCTAAACC
>NZ_JBGUWC010000012.1:0-41231 GCF_045220775.1 Methanobrevibacter sp. | reverse complement strand
TGACTCATCCAGCGTTACCATTTCACCAACACGACACGGGTTGGCTGAAATCCATGCAGTATGCTCCTCATTAACATACCTCTTTTCACCTTCATCCAGAAGACATGCAATAACGTCCATTTTCTCTTCATGGCTCAATCCTGTTGGATATCCTCTGCCATGGCCAACAGTTTCATCATAATCAATAATCATTCTAAAACACCCAATCCCAATCATGATTGATTATTTTATCCGGTATGTAAAGGCCAGTATTTTCCATTGACTCATCATTGGCATCCCACAATAACGTACTGTCTTTGTAGGCTTTCGGATATTCGTGTTCACCTTTGTATAATCTGATTCCGGTTTTTGTCTGCCTTTGCGTTACTGTTATCTGTGGAATTCCATTGGCTGCAAACAATGGAGACGGGAAGATTAACATCCATTTCAGGTCAACGTAATTGTATTCCTCAAATTCTTCCGTCAAATACCATTCCGGAGAAATGGAAACCTCATTATATTCCGTTTGATAGATTTTGGTTGGATTGTTTCTCATGAATCCTTCAATATAATCTGCACTATCTGATGTTCCAGTTCCTACACGTGCATGAAGATGGTATTGATTATAATTTCCATCATCATCACTTCCTGAAGCGTAAGCGTCCCATGATGAAAGTTGAACTAACGTTTTGGCTCCGTCAAACATGCAATATGACTTCACATCATCAGACCATGTTAAGACCGTGTCTTTCCTGTCTACCTGATACATTGTGAGATTGAAATCGGACTGCATCATGATACTTCCACTTGTTGAACCATGATATGTTGCATTATCATTAACAACAACATTACCGCCGATTCTTTTGAATCTCGCAGCAACAACACGATTATTGGCTAAAGGTTGACCAGAAGCAAAGGTAGTGTATAAACCTGTTGGAGAAGTTCCTTCAATGTTTGGAACAAATCTCGCTCTTAGATATTTTCCTCCGTCTGTTGAGTCATTGTTTGATGATAATCCTGAGTAGTTCATGAAAAATTGTGAGAATGTATCAGAGTTTGCATCAAACATCAGTACCTCACCGCCAGTCGTTAAAGTGCTTGAGAATGCTGTTGATTTGTCATAGACATCCAAGAGCAGATTTGTTGTTTGTGAGATTTTGTTAGTTGGGATTCTTACAAGTATTGCTGCCGGTTGAGATCCATATGCTGGAATGTATAGAACCTTGCATTCCGTTTTGTCCTTTGTTTTGATTTTAAGATTTTTCAAATCATCTCTGAAAAGATTAGAATAGGAACTGTCAGATAGATTATCCAAATAGATATAATCATAGTTTCCGGAATAACTGCCGCTTCTCTCGATGTAATTACTCATAACAATATTGATTTGTAATTCTTCCTGCAAAGTCATAATCAATATTTTATTATTTATTTTATATAAATAATATAATAAAAAAAGTAATATTTAGATTAAGATTTAAACTTAGCATGACTAATCATTACATTGACTTATAAAAAAAGCTACACTTTAAAAATAGTATTAAAATAATTATAAAAACAGTTGATTAAAAAATAAGTTATTCATTAAAGTATATGAATAATTAATCATGAAAATAAAATAAAATAAATAAGGGTTGCGCATCAACCCTCCACCATAATTAATTTTCCCGTTGTCGGATCCTTATACACCTTACCCATTTCAGTGTAACCCTGACCTGAAGAGTTACTGGTATCCGGTGCTTGATCCAGCTGTTGGCCCTGGTCGATTTCTGTTGTGGTTTTCTGCATCTGCTGCTGAACAGTGGTATCAGGGTCAATCATCGCCTGCATATTCCATGAAATAATCACAAAGACAAGAAAGCCCACTGCAATTACAAGCATTGCATCAACAAGATTTGATGTTCCGGCCATCGGGTCTTCCTCAACCCTTTGTCTTCTTGCACTTTTTCTTCGAACCATAACAATCAATCCATATAGTCAAGAACAGCATCAGTAAGTGCATCCAAATCAGCCAGGTATCTGTCGTATCTGGATTTTCTGATTTTTCCCAAAACGTAGCACAATGCACCTGAACCGATACCTACAATTGTTGTGTTGAACGCTAAAGTCAGTGAAGTTGCAAGAGTGTTGATATCACCTGCTCCTAGTGCAGCAAGTCCCGGACCCATAGGTATCAATGTTCCCATCAAACCTAATGTCGGACCGATTCTTGTAATGATATCAGTTTTGTTCAGGTTCTTGTCGATTTTTTCCTCTTCCATTTCAACCAATCTTCTAGCGGCAGCTTCACGTGAAGACTTTTTCATTGAATGTGTGTCTGAGATTTTTGTTAAAATTCTCTTTTGAGTATCAGGTATTCCAGACTGGTTTACAATGATTTGAAGATGCTCGATAGAAGAAGCATTGCTGATTTGGAATATTAAATCATAGATTTCAGAAACCTTGACCGGTTTGTTTTTAAAGTATTCTGCAATGATTTCGCCCAATAAAAAAAGTGAAGCAACCACAATGATTAAAAGAATTATTAAAACCGGAATGGTTAGGCTTTGTGAAATAGTATCCATTGCTGCGGATATGAATGCATCACCCGGAAATGAAACCAAAAATATACACCTCTTTTAAATAAATGTGTTTTTTAAAGTAAAACCAGTAAGATACCAGCTTTACTTTAAATCCCTTTTAAAGGAGAAAAAACCATGAAAATTCAACAGTCAGATTCACCCACTATGGGGAGAATCTGGGAAAGTAAAAATTACTTTCTCTTTACCTTAAAATTCATCACCATCCTTTTTAGTCCGCCTATAACCATAACCTAAAACTATGATAACAGCGAATAAAATGACAGCTGCCACAAAATTCAAATTGCTCTTTTCAATATCAATTACTTTACTTACTTCGTATGCATTAACAGTTTCACCAGAACCTGCATCAGAGCCGCCCTCACTGGAACGGTCCATACCGTCAGTTTTATCAGTGCTCGGACTTTCAGAAGTTGAAATATCACCGATACCTGTGATGTTACTCATGATTCCTGACGCTTCACCAACTTTACCGAAGATGTTATTCTTGCCGTTGCCGAAGGTTCCTGAACTTCCATTGCCTGAACCAGTTCCAGTACCTGAACCTGTGCCCTGACCGTTACCGTCACCAGTACCGTTACCGTAGCCAGGGGTTGGTTCTTCAGGTTCTGTAGGTTCACTTGGAGTTACCGGATTAGTGTAACGTTTTACTGCCTCATCAAAAGATGGTATAACCGGGTCTGGATTGTTAATCGCTTCGCCCTCTTCAAAACCAGGATCATATTCCCTGTTGGTGGAATTATAACCTTCTGTAATTTCAATATCAAAGTGAGCGGATTTACGGATTTCACCAGAAATAATAACTTCAATATCACTGACTGCCATAGACACATCAAACTCTGCAATAGCAGAATCATTAATGAACTTAACAGTCTGGCTAAATCCACCAGTATTGAAAATCACATCAAACTCAGGAATCTCAGACAAGTAGTGACCATCCAAACGGTTGATTAATCTCAAACGGAAAGTAGCATCACCAATACGGTCAACAACAAGATCAACCTTACCTTCACGATAACTGGTAGCTCCCCCATAATTAGTCAAGCTGTAACTGGATGAACCGTCCATCAAGTTATAGCCATAACTGTCACAACCCCCCTCAATGTAGTGCACATATTTTCTTGCCTCCCATGAACGGTGAGACAAGCGGATAACCACATTATCAATGATGACTGTGTTTCCTTCATGGAAGTTGCTTGCAGGATGAGACACCTGAATACCATTATAGCAATGCATAAAGAACATGTCCGGAGGGAAATAAGACTCATAAATATAAGCCGCCAACTGCTCGGTTAAAATTACATAATCCGAACTATACAAGTCACCTTCATGACCATGCAGCAATTTAATGGTATTCTGCTTAATAGTTACGTTTTCACTGTAACCCATAAAGTCAACCCCATTATAACAGCCGTCAATCAGGTTATGAGTAATATTCACATTGAAATACTCATTAGACAAAAGTATTGCATCTCCGACAGTTTCATAAATGGTATTTTTATCAATGACAGTATTTTCAGTAGTATGATATAGGCGAATACCAAAATACCCATAATTGATAGTGTTATTGTAGATATAATTGTCACTGGAATCATCGATTAAGATGTTATTTGCTCTGCTTTCAGAAGCTGGAACATTAACTACAAACTTCAAGCGACCATTAGCATCAGGTTCAAGACTATTGCCACCATTATTGAGTTTATACGGGTCTTTACCATTGTCTTCTACAACAGAGTTGATTATTGATGTATTTTTGGACTGGTAAACCCAAATTCCATCACTGTAACAGTCACTGACATTAATGCTCTCCAATAATGTATTGCTTGACTGATTAACAAGAATTCCTTCATCAGCATTGCAAACACTGCTCGATTTAATGACCGTACCATTGCTCTTAAAGATATTGATGCCGATACCATCATTTACATCAATCCTATCATTGATTATTAGAACATTATCTGCATTATCAATTAAAATTCCAGTTCCATTTATGGTAAATCCGTTTAAAATAGAACCGGTAGCGTTTGCAGTGAAAATGAACACAGGTTTGCCGCTTCCTGATAATACTGTATTGTTGTTTGAAATGATGTTTAGTGGCTTGTTTACTGTGAAAGTTGCATTTTCCAAAACACGATAATCAAACAACACTTTACTGCCAGGTTCGGCATTGTCCAGAATTTCCTGAATCTCATCAATTAATGTAGAGTTTACTTGATCCTGAATATTGACAACATCAGTAATCTTAAATGTAACATTAGTTACATTACCGTAATTGCCTGCACAGTCTCTTGCAACCATGTTTAAAATTGTGTCAACTTCAATCTCGAATGGATTGGTGTAAATCCTTCGAGTGGAACTACTTAACGGACTGGAACCGTCAACAGTGTAAAAAATAGTCACATTACCATATTCATCAGTTGCATTGAGTGAAATTAACTGTGTTTGATTGAAAATACCCCCCTCTGTTGAAGTGCTGTTGATATAAACTGTTACGTTGCTTGGCGGAGTGATATCATGGAATATAACTTCAATTGTAGTGTTACGAGCAAGAGTGATATTGCTATTGTATTCAACAAACAAAGTCACACGATACTTACCACTCTGATTGTAAGTATGTATTGGATTTTGGTCAAATGAAGTAGAATTATCTCCAAAGAGCCAGAAATACCTGTTGGTACCGTTGGTTGACAAGTCAGTGAACTGTATTGTTGTTTCAGTTCCATTAACATGCTGGTATGTGAAATCAGCAGCAATATCACGGAAAGCATAGATTCCCTGATTAGTTGTTACGAGTAATGTACCATCAGCAGTTAAAGTGGGACTTGAGTATGAAATCGGATTTCCATACTTTCCAGTCATTTCATACTGCCAAATCAACTCACCAGACAAATTAAACGCATAAACCATATTATTACTGGTAACATATAAAATTTCATCCCCACTGACTAGAGGAGATGATGCGGTAAGACCCGAATGTGAAATAGGAGTTTGCCATAAAATATCACCATTACTTGCATTAAATGCAAATAAATTATCATTACCCGTGACATATATTGCTCCGTTATAGTAAGTAGGAGTTCCTGACACATATTCCTCATTTATAGTTAAACCAAGTAAAAAACTACGAGTCCATTTTTTAGTTCCATTCTGATAATATGCATTCAAAACATAATTATGATAAATATCATCATTAACATAATGATTTCCACTTTGAACTAAATTAAATGACCTAAAATAATTTAAAACGTAAATAGTGTTATCTGAACCAATGCTGACTGAAATTTGAGTATTTTGAGCATTAGATGTTACAATTGCACCATTATCAATAAATGCTGCTTGATTTAAAGAACCATCATGATTTAAAATTACAAATTCATGATTTGCTGAAACCAAATACAAGTACCCCTCATTAGAAACTACAGGAGTAGAACCGGAAATAAAGGGAATAGTCTGATTAGCTATCAAAACACCATCTCTAAAAACATAAACATTGCTGTTAAGACTATTTGAAGTAATGACATATAGTCGATTATCTAATCCAAATACTGGACTGGTTCCAGTATTATAATCTCCAAGATTATATTTCCAAATCAATTGACCATTAGGTGAAACACGATAGACTGTACTGTTCATCCAATTGCTGAAATAAATATTACCATCAGCACCAATTGTAGGAGTACAAATAATTCTACTTGTAGTACCGAACCTCCAGATGATTAATCCTTGATTATTTAAATAATAAAGATAACCATCACTACCACCTACTATGATATGGCCTTTACTATCCACAACAACTGAACCAGAACTAATAACATTATTATTAATCCAAGAAGACTGATTCATCAAAGGCCCAGTATAATTAGTAACACCAGTATTATTAATATCTCCTTGATATTGACTCCAAATAGCATCAGAACTACTAAAACTAGAATTTTTCAAATAGTTCACACTGAAATCAAATGAATAACAAGTCATAAACAAAGGAACATTTGCCAAATAAAACCGATAATACTCAATATAATCATATTCGGCACAGAATTGTATTTCAACAGAATCTTGAACAACTAATGGATGAGTATAAAGTATAAATCCATCAAAATTTTCCATTTGAGGATACCATTTAGTACCATTTAGCGTATAATAAAAATTAACAAATTTATCCTTATAATTACTACCAAATTCAACAAAAACGTCCTGTTTTATAAAACAAGGCAACCCATCGCCATAAACATTATTAATTGTATCTAAAAATGTTTTATGGAAATTACCCCATTTATCAATAACCGAATAATGAACAGTGCATGATTCATTTACAACAAAAGGTTCAGTGTAAACTGAACGAGTTGGACTATAACCTGGATTTGTACCATCCAAAGTATAAAAAATAACTGCATCCAAACCATTGCACTCAATCTCAACAGTCATATTATCATCAAACATAGAATAGGGAGTAATATAAGTTATACTCGGTGCAACAGTATTGCTTGAAAGAGGAACAGTATATTTTTCACCTGAAACAATAATTTCTAATTCAGATAAATCGCTGGTTAGGTAACCTAATGAGAAAATACACTCTCCACGACCACCAATAATCAAAACATCCTCAGACACAATAGTAGTTAAATTTTTTTCAATAATCTGAATATTCTCAAACTGATGGCGTTCATAATAAGTATAATTTTCAATATTTGTTAACTCAATACAAATATTATCTTGTAAATGACCCTGGTTAGATGTGTCTTCACCAAGATTATTATGAGTTAAATCCACTGTTAGATTATAATAGGTGATTCCTGCAATCAAATAATCATAATCCAAATAATCTGATTGAGTGATATTTAAAACCAACCAGAAATACAAAGGAGATTTAACTCCACCCAATTGTAAAACATCACTATCCACCAATTCTGAAGAATAATTGTAAACCGGCTGATTTTTACCCCACCAATTATTATCATAAACAATATTGGTAGAATTATAGACTAAACTGATATTGTTCTGGAAAAATGCATTAAAAGATGCATTACTGATTCCGCCAGTGAAATTAAAACCAATACGATTATTTGAAATAATGTTGCTGGTTAATTCCAATTCACCACCTATTTGTGTTAATGCAACATCACAACCAGTGAAATTACAATCATGTATCAGGGATTTACCACTGTTAATAATAATGCTGCTTGAGCTAGCCGTACAATTATTAAATTCACAATCACCCTCAACAATAACATTAGAATTAACTAGACTGCAGTTTTCCAATTCAAAATTACCCTTAGATAAAATTACATCACCTGAAATACTTTGAGTAAAAATTAACCTAGAATCAACACCTGTTACTAAAGAATTACTGTCAAATACCACATTACTTACAGTAACACTTGCACCATTAATGACACTAATGCTTGGTTTGTTATTGTCAGATAATAGTGTGCAATTGGAGAAGTTTAAAGTTAGATTTTTATCAACAACAATATTCTCTAGGAACTTATTGTAGAAAATATTATTATCAATATTAATTACATCACCATCAACAGCGTTACTAATGGCACTTTGAATGCTAGAATACTCCGCTCCAGTGCGTTCAATAGTTGGAAGAGTAATCGGAAGAACATAATACATTACTCGAGTAGTGTTCTCATTATGAACTGTTAAACTTACAGTATAATGTCCTGCTTTATATGAATGTGTTACATTTTGAAGATTACTTGTGTTTCCATCTCCAAAATCCCACAACCAACCACTAATCAAACCATAACTACAATCATTAAACGTTAACGTGAGATTATCTCCAACAAGACTATGAGAAATTAATGTGAAATTAACATCAATATCACTATTATAAACTACATTAAAGCAATCCGCATAAGCAGTATTGTTCTTTTGAACTAATTTTAGAGTATGAAAACCTGTGTAATTAGTTACATTCAGTAGAACATATTCCCATTTTCCTAAACCAGTGTTTTTGATTGTGTAGTTTAAAGTTGAAATATCATCCAGTAAAACTTCAATAGTGGAATTCTTAAGCTCAGACATATACCAAAAACCAATATAATCAACAGTACCCAGATTAACCTCTTGTGAGACATAACCCCCATCGGATAGTCTTAAGAAACGTTTGCCGCTTTTAGCATATTTACCATAAGTATAAACAGAAGCATCTTTATAATCCCAACCAATTAATTTAGTTGAAATGTCAAAATCCAGATTAACAATAACATCACGACTATAATACGCCGGAATCAAATCAGATTCCACCAAAGCATCTGTTGCGTCATTATTGGAAACTTTTAATGATACATTAAAATCAACAATGTTATTATATGTGTGTTTTGGATTTTTTTCTGTTGAATTGGATCCATCATCAAAATCCCCTAAATAATCACTAAGGCTTTCATTAAAGGTATCAGTTAAACTGACATCCGGAGAACCTATGCCTTCTGTTACATCAGCTGTGAAATTAACAACAACAAGATTATCTTCGCTACTTTTAATTTCATCATTTTGATTTGCATACAAAGATTCATCTGTAAGCACTGCTTGTGAAGATAAAGCATCATCTAAACTAGTATCAGTGACACTTTCATTACATATTGTATCTTCAGCGAAAACCCCACCTACAGACAATAGAAAAGTAATCAATACAAATAGAATAATTAAAAACTTTTCAGCATTCATAAAAAATCACATTTTACCTTTTATTTAAATTTTTTAAAAAATTCAAAAACTTAGATGCCTATAGGATTTAAACCTAAATATAAGCACCACACGACCCTCAAAATACTTAAAAAAAATAATTAATTTAACCTCTTAAAAAAATAAAAAAATAAGTGAGAAAAAATGTACTCTCACTTTTATTTAATTATAATTTTTCCTTTTTTGCTTATTGCTTTGTATGCTTTATCACCAGCGAATTTAACAGTGTATTTAAAGGTACCTTTTTTGGTTAATTTGGTTACTTTAATTGTTGCTACACCTTTGCTGTTGGTTTTAGCTGTGTAAGTTTTACCATTAACTTTTAAAGTAATTTTTTTACTTTTAAGTATTGTACTGCCTGATTTTAAAGTGATTTTAACCTTTTTGGTTTTTGTTTTTGCTTTAAATGTTTTCTTAGGAGCAGTGATTTTGGTAGCTTTTTTACTTACAACAACTTTGCTTGTGCTGATTGATGATTTGTATGTGTCATCGCCTGCAAAGGTTACTGTAGCATAGTATGTGCCTGCACTTGCAAATTTAACTGCTATTTTAGCAACACCATTATCATCAGTTGTGCCATTATATGTTACTCCATTGATGATGACATTGACTGTTTTGTTTGCTAAAGCTGTGCCGTTAGCTTTGAGAGTTACTTGGACGTTTCCACTGGTTAATGCTTTAATATTTAAATTATTTGCAGCAACTGTTGTGGAAATTAACTCGGCAGATAAAGTTTGGATTTGCTTTTGAGCTTCACCTAATTGTGCAGTTAAGTTACCTGCTTTGTCATTAGCAACTTCAAGTTCACCTTGCAATTTAGTAGCATTAGCTTGAGCTTCACCCAATTCCTCAGTTAAATTAACAACTTTACTATTAGCATCAACAAGATCACTATTCAACTTAGTAGCATTAGCTTGAGCTTCTTCTAATTGAGTAGTTAAATTGCTTACTTTTTGAGTAGCTTCAGCAAGGTCATTAGTTAACTTTGTAATGTTGGCTTGATTTAGTTCAGAAGTTAAGTCATCTACTTTTGCATTAGCATCGGCAAGGTCATTTGTTAACTTGGTAACATTGGCCTGAGCTTCACCTAACTCAGCAGTTAAATTTTCAACTTTACTATTAGCATCAGCCAAATCACTATTTAGCTTAGTAACATTAGCTTGAGCTTCACCCAATTCAGCAGTCAAGTTTTCAACTTTACTATTAGCATCAACAAGATCACTATTCAATTTAGAAGCGTTAGCTTGAACTTCACCTAATTCAGCTTTTAAATCCTCAACTTTCTTATTAGCATCAGTGAGGTTATCTGCTAATTTAGTGGCGTTAGCTTGTGCTTCGTTTAATTGATTTTCTAACTCTGAAACTGCTTTATTATTCTCATCATCAGAAGCAATATCACTTAAAGTAATGGAATCACTAGATCCGACAACATTATCATTACCGAAATATGATACGGTAATTGTAGCTCCGTTTACACCGGTTAAAGTAAATATTCCATCTGCATTGGTGGTTGTGTTTTGTATGTCCCCTTCACCAATTTGATAGCTGATTACTTCATTAGCGATGACGCTGTCTTTGGAATCTTTTAATATTCCGGTAACTGTGAGGTTTCCATCTACACTGGTGATTTTAATAGTGCTTGTCACTATTTCTTTTGCAGTTACATCAATGCTTGTTGAGTTATAGAGGGAGTTGAATATGTCGTTTCCTTCATAGACTACAAAGAGTGTGTGTTTTCCTGCAGTTAAATTATCCATAGTTAAAGCATATTGACTATTGTCTAAAGCTACTGTTGAGGATACACCGTCAATGATTATTGTGATGTTTCCTGTTGCTTGTGGAACTTCAATTACTACATTTGCAGTAGCACCTTCCACTAACTCACCGGTTACATCAATGTTGACGTTGGTTTTTGAGACAATGTCTGTGTTTAGAGCATAGTTTTTACCTTCACGGGTAATGTTAACATTTTTAACATCAGTATTGGTTGTTAATAATGTTATTTGACCTATACCGTTTTCTAGGGTTGCTGAGTTGAGAACATCTCCACCATCACTTACAAAGTCTAAAGTAATGGTTTTTAGATAACCATTGATAGTTTCAGGTTCACTGTTTTTGGTTAAATCTATGGTAACCGGATATTCTTTGTTAATACCCATGATGCTAGTGGTTGTGTTTACGTTTAGCTCTAACCATAAACTGAGGTCTACTTCGCTGTCTGCTTCTTTTCTGAAAATATCAAGATAGTTGTCAGATAAGTTTGCACCGGATTCATATTGAGGGAAGTTGTTACCCCACCAGTTATTATCCATACTTACATTGTCACCAACATAAACCAAACCAAATTTAGCGTTAGCGTAAATGAGGTTATATTCCATGTTGGTTTTACCGCCAGTAACATTAACACCAATATTGTTATCGGTGATTAAGTTGCTTATGATGTCCAGTTCACCTGCAGTTTGAGTAATAGCAACATCTGAGCCAGTTAAGGTAGTGTTGAATATTTTTGATTTACCTCCATTGACAATAACTCCACCTTTAGAAATAGTGGAATTAGCAATATTAGTGTTAGCAACAATAGTTAAAACAGAATTATTAAATGAATCATCTAATAAATCAATGTTACCTTCACTTAAAGCCAAATCAACACCAATATCAGAATCCTTAATGATTAACCTGGAATCACTATCAGTTACTAGTGTACTGTCTTTGTTTAAACCAAGGTTGGTTACAGTTACGGTTGCACCGTTAGTGATGTTGAATAATGGAGCTGAAACATCTTTAGCAGATAAGACTGCACCATTAAAGTTTAAGGTTAAAGATTTGTTAAATATGAAGTTTTCACTGTATTCACCGCCAGTTAACGGAGTAATGTCAATAACATCATTTTCGCTAGCATTATCAATAGCCTCCTGGATAGTGCCATAACTAGTGCCATTTACAGTTGGTAGGCTTAATGAGAAATAGTAAGTGTATTTATCCATTTCTAGACCATCATGATAGATATGTAAAACAGCATAATGATCTCCTTGAGTAAATGTATGTGTTGGATTTTGACTAGTGCTATTGGTTCCGTCATCAAATTCCCATAAGTATCCACTAATTATACCATAAGAAGCATCTTTAAAGGTTACTGAAACATTACCGTCAACTACACTTGAGGAAGCAATACTGAAATTAGCTAAATAAATGTATTTGCTAAAAGTAACTTTATCAATACGATAACCGGATGTTATTTTTAAAGTATGATTTCCATATAATTTACTGACATCATAACTTATTATACCCATAGCGTTAAAACCTTGGGCAACAACATCGTTACGATAAACTAATACATTATCAATGTAAAATTCACCAGGATGATATCCTGCTGCGTCATTACCTCCTACAAGCGCAGAGATTACATCAACATCATCGAAATTAATAACTTTTTCGATTTCACCAGTTACATAATAACCCGCATTAACAGTATTATTATTATGACCAAGATATGGACCATAGTGTAGTGTTGCATTGCTCCATCCATTAGTACTATTTTCAAAAGTATCAACATTAATAGGATAAGCCACTGAATTATAATATTTAACCATTTCTTTTTTAGTAATGGAACTTGTATTTCCAAACTTATCTGTAACAGTTAAAGTAACATCATACTTACCAAATGAATTAGGATAACTATGATATACGTTAGTTGGTAGGGATTCAACATAGGTATTATTTTTTCCATCTCCCCAGTCCCAAAACCAACTGTAAGGTGTTCCAGAAGAAGTATCATTTAAATAAATAAAATTATTTGAGGTTCTGATTAAATTAAAATTAGCAATGACTTTTTCAATAACATCAACTGAATAAGTAATATTTTTTGAATCTGTTACATTCGATATAGTTAATATTACCTCATTAGTGCCAATTTCTGGATAACAATGTGTTGGATTTGAGATGTTACTATATGTCCCATCCCCAAAATTCCAATACCATTTAGTTATATTTTCTGTTGTTGTATAGTTGAAGTTAATTGGAGTGTTAATATAAGTATTAATATAAAAATCAGCACTATTTTTAATAGCGTAACTAATGGAATCTATATAATATGTGCCTTTAATAGTTATTAAAAAAGACAAATTTGCATAACCTTTGTATTCTTGCGTATTAATAGTATGTTCTGTCCAACCAGTACCTTTTTTTAAGGTTATGCTTCCAGTAGTATATAGATTTCCTAAATCATTATCAATATTAACACAATATTTAGTTGAAGCACCATTATCACTAATATAATATGTTATTGAGTCTATATTTGTCAAATCAATATATTGACTTAATGATACAGGTGTCTTTGCAGGAGTAGATAATGCTACATAATTTCCATGTTCAGCATCATTTTTAATCACCACTTGAGTAGAATCACTAACATTCCAACCATCTAAACCATCATCAAAATTAGGATTTTGAATCAAATTGTCAGATGAATCCAAGATATTACTATTTGAATCTATCATTAATTTATTATTTTCACTGTTTTCAGCAATTAATTCAGTATAATCCAAATCAATACAGTTATTTTGAGAATAAGTAATATGGGACTGTCCAATAATTTCATTTTCTTGAGCGTTCAATGCAGAGTCATCATCCACACCGGCCGCTTTTTCGTCATTACTTACTGAAACAAGATCCGATCCCGAATCCATTTCAGACAAATTGTTATCTATAGCACTATCATGAGCAGCGCTAATAGCACTAACACCACATAACAATACTACACATAACATAAATATTAGAATCATTTGTTTTAAATTCATGGAAAACATTCCTCATAAATTTATTTCTAATTTAAAGCCTGTAAAAAAAACATTTTTCACAAACTCTTTTTAAAAATGTTTTTTAAATCTAATATGTATAAATAATCTCCATAGATATGTAGATTTATACACATCAATATTAATTTTTGTCGAGGTGAATATATATATTATTCGGTTTATTTTGCGATTTGAGGGATTAAAATTAGTGAAATTATAATAAGGCTTATGGGGGGGGGGGGACAAAGGAATTTAGAACATATAAATGGCATAATGACTAAACAAATAAAAATTAACAGGTATTGAAACAAGAGATTTCTTCGAAATGATAAAAAGCATATCGCTAGATTATCAACGTTGCTTTTAGATGATCCCTTATTTTTATCAAGTTATCCACAGTTGCTTCAATTTTCAAGTCAACATCTGCTTTTTGTTTGCCCCTTCTTCGAAGGCCAGGATAGTCACGTCCATCCTTCATTGTTCCAAATCCCCCTTCACTATAAATTCCCCTGAATTTATAATAGAATTGACCGGCATCAGATAGGAAATTCTTCTTAGACTCCAAAACCAATGGATGTATTGGTTCATACAAATCCCTATACTTGCGTGGAGTACACTCATCATGAAATGGACAATCAGGACATGCTTCACTTCTAAAACGAAACTTTAAGGTGCTTTTAATATTTTTAATCTCGCCTTTTTGAAGTTTCTCACCATATGGGCAGATATAACACTCTTCCACGCAATCAAAATGCATATTGCATTTATCATACTGGTCATCAGCATTTGTACCATTTCGCCTCATACTGTCATTCCTGTCGGGAATCAGGGGAATGATGTTGCGCATATAACTATATTCCAATGCTTCAAAAGTCCAGTAACCATGGTCGGCCAAAATCAATCTGGGTGATTTGCCCAAAGCAGACACAACATTGTCAATTGCAGGAACCATGGCATGCTTATCGTTCTTTTCCTGTGAAACTTCCTGAGATATAACAAAACCTGTTTTAATGTCACGCACTGTCTGTACTGTATAAGCATATTTTGATGTGCCGTCTTTCATTTTCATTCTTCTGGAGTCGATATCAGTTAAATTGACACGGCAGGAACCGTCATAATTATCAACCAGCTCATCCAGTAAGTCAATGGCCCAATCACGATTTTCGCATGATTGCAATGCAGTCCTTAAAAGATTTATCCCATGGACATTCAAGTTCTTATGGATTTCCTCCACCAATTCCACCAGATCATCAGGCAATTTGTCTTTAAAGAAATATTTTCTTAATTTACACCATTCAGAGTTTTTAGAAGTATCAAAAGACAAATCATGAATTAAATCCAACAGATAATCCAATTGAATAATGGATAGGGTTCTGAACCTGTTGGCATATGCCTTAACATTGGTGCTGTCTAAAGTAACTACTTCGCCGCCAACCAATCCAAAATCCAATCCCAAATCAACAGTGAACTGGAAAAATTCCAAAAAGAGCAACGGATTTTTCAGCTTAAAATCGGAAATAGTGGATTTGCCCGGACGCTTGTTATTAAGTATATAATTGCATGATTCATCATTATTTCCTAGCCAATCAGCCTTTTTGCGGCAAGATCTCTTATTGTGATAAACGCAATAATAGTCATAGGCCAGCAGTTCATCCCATTCATATTTGACTTTAGGTCCACGAACACTGTATTCACGATCAAAAAGAAGAGGATATTTCTTCTTAAAAGCCTGAACACTCCAAACAATAATCTTAGCCATATGATTGTCGTCCAGATTGTCGCCTGGACGCTCTAAAGTAAATTTAGTCTGCACACTACGTTGCATACCAATAACACAAGCCACCATAAACAATCAAATCCCATATTATGTTACTTACAAAAAAACAAAATATTAATATATGATGACTCTACAAAAATAATAATTGGAGAGCCATTGTTTTTTGTCGTTATTAAATAATTTCTCTCCAACCTTATATAACTCTTTCTATAATGCTTTAAACTTAAAATAAACGAAGAAAATTTATATGTTGCATTATCCAATTGTGAAAAATAATGCTGTGATTTAAAGACAGTTTAATATACCCAAAGATACTACATTTAAAAGCATATGATTAGTTTTCACATTCATTTTAATGAACTCTTGAAGAGACCAAACAGCACAGTTCAAAATCTGTCAAACATAAAAAATCCACTTATGAGGTAAAATTTCAAGTGTAAAAACTGAAATACCAGCAAAACACCAGAATAACAGAATATAAATGAATATCCCACCAGATTACAGTAAAAAAAGGCATGATGCCCCCAAACAAAAAGATTATTTTATCAATCCATATGCAATTTCATCAAATGAAATCATGACAAATTTTATTAATACAATGCCATTATAAAATTAATATAAGAAAAAGGCAATAAACACTTTTTTCTTGAAAAATGTTTTTTTATCTAATATTTATATTAATAAGCTCTCCAAAAAAAATAAAACTGTTTTGGAGATTAAAAAGTGAAAATCAAAAAAATAACAATACTATTGGCAGTATTGATTGTGCTGACAATTACCAGCGTGTCCGCTGCAAACACAACAGACACACTGCAAATTGATGATACAAACACTTTAACAAGTGAAATCAAAGTAAATGACAATATCCAGGATGCAATCAATAACGCCAAAGACGGAGATACAATAAACCTTGGAACAAATAAGGCATACGACATACAGAACACTACAATTGAAATCAACAAGAAAATCACCATAAAAGGTGAAAACGTAAACATTACCGCAGGAAGCGCCAACGGAGCATTTCAGATAAGGGGAACAAGCAACGTTGAAGTCACAGGGATAACCTTCATAAATCCGGTTGAACTGCCTAAATTCGGCAATAATTCCTTCTCGGGAAAGGCAATCTACACCCAGTCATCAAGCAACATATTAATCAAAAACTGCAGGTTCGTAAACTATGCCTACGGCGTTGAAATGTACACCACAAGCCAGTCAACTGTCGAGAACTGCTGGTTCAACGGAGCCACCACAAGCGTCAGCCAAATGGCAGGTTCCGGAACAAAGGCAATCCAACTTATGGGATCAGAACATATCAATATAGCCAACAATACTTTCGATGGCCAGATTTATGACTCCTTAAGCATTGCTGCAACTTCAGGTTATGTCAACATCGAAAACAACACCTTCATAAACAACACCTTCGCAATTTTCTACGGAGGAGCTTCAACTGAAGGAAACAAAATCAAAAACAACCGTTTCATTACCTGCGGAATAATAAATGAAACCTACTCATACAGTTACACTGTCGGAGGAAAAACATATGCAGGAAATGCAACCATTGACATAGAAGACCTGCCGATTATAGGCTTGCAGAAAGCATCAAGCTACATTGAAATCATAGGAAACGAATTTACAGTTAAGGACAACACTAGAATAATCTATTCAGAAGCTGAAAACACTGCCCATGGGTTCCCGTCTGTAATCGGAGACATTAACATTACCGACAACACTGTCAAAAAGGCAGACAATACAGTCAATGACGAGTCAGTGATATTTTACCACTTGAAAATCGTTACAAGCCTTGCAATTGATCCGACCGGCGATATCGTGCTTAAAAACAACAACTTCACAGACGTTCCAAAAATAAACAAACTGAAACTTGAGTTTGAAAGCATTAAGGTAAACGACACAACAGGCGACATTACCATTCCAAAGGCAAAATCATCAACCTACATGTCTATCGTTTATGCCAAATCCGGCCGTGTTGTTGTCGAGCTCAATGACATGAGCGGACAGGCAATCGTTGGTGAAAAGATTTCATACACTGTAAACCACGGCAATACCCAAAGTGCCGTTACAGATGTCTACGGCCACATCTACATCAACGACCTTGAAGGAATCATCGATTTGGATTTAACCTATGCAGGTTCTGATAAGTACTACAGAACAACACTTGGAAGTGACCTGCAGATGGGCGATGCACAGACACAAACCAGTATCCAGGTATCTGATTTAAGTGTAAATGCAATTAATGCAAAAAGTGCAAAATACACTTTCACACTCAAGGATTCCACTGGAAAGGCAGTTGAAGGTAAAAGTGTTAGCATTGCATTTAACGGTAAAGTCTATACCGGCACTAGTGATAACAATGGAATTGTAAGTTTCAGCATACCTACTGCCACAGCAGGAAAGTATGCTGTTACAATGGCATTTACAGGAGACTCAGCATATAAGGGAAGCGTAGCCGTTTCTACAATCAATATTGTAAAACAGGCAACCAAACTGACCGTTGCTAAAAAGACCTTTAAAAAGTCAGCAACCAAAAAGGTTACTGCAGTACTTAAAGACAATAAAGGTAAAGTTCTTAAAAATAAAAAAGTAACATTGAAGGTTAATGGCAAGACCTATACTGCAAAAACAAACAGCAAAGGTGTTGCAACCTTTAAAGTTAAACTGACTAAAAAAGGAACTTTCAAGGCTACAACCAAGTTTGCAGGTGACAATTTCTACACTGCAAAAAGCACTACAAGTAAAATTGTCGTAAAATAGCTTAATTGCTATTTTACATTTTCTTATTTTTTAAAAACAGTTTTTTCAGCTTCGGCTATGAATTTTTCAGCATTCTTTCTGGTGCAATTTCTTGGAAACGGTGCCAAATCCATCATATGCATTGTCCTTTAATGATTGTGTTTCTGATAGAGCAATATTACTGTTAAAGTCCCATTAACATATTCTCTTCCAAAAATTCCAAAGACATATGTGAACTTATATCATAGCCGTCTCGTCAAGCAGTACTTTCACTGATATAAACATTCCATTGTATGACCTTCCAACTGAATCTTAGTATTGTCCGATTTCAATAAATACTTGCCAACTGTAACTATGTGCAAAAACATATCCTTAATTAACAATACTAAAATTTTACAAAAGCCGCATAGTATACAATATTTCTTTTCCAGCTAGAAACTAATCATCAATGCCTGCAGGCATCAATGTAAAAAATAATTCTTGAAAGTTAATATTAAGTTCGATTCATTCTTTGAGTCCGCATGACCCAGTCAAATCACAGGGACACGCAAATAGTATACAACAGCCATGATAATACCATTTACAAAACATTTTATTCATTCCTCGATATAACTTATTACATTACTGTTTAATAATATTACTTATTTGTTTTTGATATTTTCACTGAAGGCCATTAATAAAAAATAAGCTGTCCATCTGTGATAGACTGTTGCGACGAATGAAATGAGTCGCAATAGCTATATGAAGAAATAATTAATCTTATCAGATTTAAGAACCGACCGTTTACCGGTCGGTTCGGGGTTAAGTTTTGTAAATTTAATAGGGAAAGTGAAAACACTTTCCCGAATATAAATAACGAGCGATTCAATGAAAGTATAGCTCCGGCGGAAAAGTTAGAAAAAACACCATCATAGCTATATTCTGGTTCGGTTGAATCCCATGTCCTTTAGAATCTTGTTATATTCCTCACGGGTTGTAAATGACGGAGCATTTTCATCTCCAGTGCTTCCGGCAGATTCTGTTTCACCGACTTCACCTGAGTTTTGAGGGTTGCGACCTCCAGGAGCTGAAATGTCATTTGTAGCTTCAATTTTAATTCTTCTTTCAGCCAGTTTTTCCATTAGCTCCATATCAACATCACCTGTGAGTAGCTTATCGATTATTTCCTTATCCTGTGGGTTTTCATTGTAGTTGAAGTTGTACTTGGCTTCGTACTCTTTTATTTTCCTTTCGTTTTCATGTTTTCTAAGTTCAGACAATTCCTTTAGGATATCTTCCTTATTGTCTATGAATTCCTTGTTTTCCTCTATGGATTTTTTAATCTTATCATACTTTTTGGATTCCTTTTTCAGGTTGTTTATTTCATCCTGAAGTTTTCCGATTTCAGCATCTTTTCCCTGAAGTTTTTCCAAAAGCAAATTAGTAGCTACATTAGCGTCCTGGTTTTGTGGTTCTGGAGGCTGTGGAGCAGGTTTAGGATTTCCAGTTTCACCGGTCACACCTGTTTCACCGGTCTTGCCAGTCTCGCCAGTTATTTCAGAATTCAACAAAGTTATCTTTCTCGGGTTTTTGGTTACACCTACATCTATTAAGCTCATAGTATCAATTCCAAATGAATCTCCATTGTCTTTCAGTAAAACATCAACTTTTGGTGACAGTCCTTTTCCTTTCATGTCAAGTTCATCCGGAAGGTCTATGAATAGCTTTCCCTTATCCTCTTCGAATACGATGTTGTTTCCAATTCCGATATAAACCCTATCGTGCTCGGAGGTTAAAGGGATTCCTCCACGGTAGTTTTCAGCTATTTGCTTTAGATCTTCAGCTGTCCATTCAACAGGTTTGGTCAGACGTTTATCCAAATCGGAGTAGTCATATGATCCGACTTCAAAAAGTTCATGTTTCATGATTATCACTTTATTATATTATTTATTATATATTTTATTATTTATTTTATATAAACTTTTATTATATTTCGTTTCCGCTTTCAGATGAAATTCTCTCACCTACCGGCTGTTCCTCCTCAAAGTTAGACAAGTAGTTCTTATAGATTTCATCACCCTCAGAGGACAGTTCCATAATGTATCGGAGCACATCATCCCTTGAATAGCTGAAATAAATATTCAATGTTTCGTCAATACCCATCAGTTCCAATTGCATATTCAATAGCTGATTGCAATACTTTAACACCCATTTCTGATCATTTGCCACATTGACGATAAAACCGGTAATGGCTGAGTCGTTAATGTATTCTGCAACGTTCTGGTTTGACCTTTCGTTACCTGCCTGAGACTGAGGAGTAACGAAAGTTCTCAAAATATTGTTCCTGAAGATTTCAGTTTGTCTTGTATAGTCTGACTGGTAGTTGTTACCACCCAATATTTTTGATTCTATTCCCGGAGGAACAATAGCTACATTACTGTTAGCAGTTGTGCCATAATCTGCATAAAGATTCTCTTTAGCGGTTGATGACAGCTCAGTTATTATAGGCTGGCCGTTAGAATCAAGTGAAGGCTTGACTTCAATGATGTTGTCCTTGTTGATACGTTCAACCTGATTTCTCTCCAGGTTGCATTTGTGGTAAATGTCATCAAGACAATTTAGGATAATGCTTTGGGCTTCCGAGTAGATTTCATTGTACATGAAGTTAATGACCTCATTAGCCTCATACTTGACCGTTAATGTTCCTTCCTCAACACTGACATAGTTGTTAAAGTCTTCGGGAGATCCGTTAACGATATCTTTCGGCATTTCATGAAGGTACAGCTGCACTTCATTATCATCATTGAATTCCTTTTTCAATCCGTAACCGTGTGCACCTATTTCTAAAAAGATAGGTTTAATATATTTGCCTATGGATTTATCCCAGCGCTGCACCGGTTTGATTAGTCCTTCACCATCAACCATTCCACCCTGCAGGATTTCCTTAGCCACCTGACGGATGTCAATTTTTCTGGCCCAAAGAATTAATGTTAATTTTTGCTCCTGAGACAGCTTGTTTTCCTTATCCACAAGAACGATATTAACATTTGCCTTATCAATTCTGTTTTTCAAAATTCCTGAAGTATAACCATCAAGCTTTACAGCATATCGTGCATTGGCTATTGTTTTGTTGATTACCGGCGGAAGTGCATCGACAAGATCAAGGCCAGTGTTTATTCCATCAGTTCTAGGCTGTCTTTCATCCTCACCCCAATAGCTGCGCTTGGTGTTGTACTGCTCCACACGATTATTCAATAATCTTGTTTTGATGTAATCAGTAATTCCCATAACAATCATTTCCAAATATTTTATTATATTATTTATTATATTTTTTATATAAAATAAGTAATAAATGTATCTTTGAAGTTAGAAATATTTTGAAAAAAAAGTTTTTTATACCATAAGCAACAGATAAAAATTCTAGAGAGAGTAAGTATGAGATATTTCTAATTCTATTCGTAAATTATAATATTAATATTCTATTTTTTAAGGTTTATAAAGTTGTTTTTTTTAAATACTTTTAAATATAATTTTTTTACTAATAATTAATCATGAAAAAAGCTGTTGTATTTGATAACTCTGGAACATTAATAGAAAGATTTAGGGTCATAAAAGATGTTATTAATGGCAATATATTCACAGACATCAACTCCCTGGATTTGATTGAAGCAGCTGATTCCCTTGCTTTGGTAGTTCTGCAATTCAATACAAATAAACTTCAGGAATTAGATCCAAACACTTTAATTTCAGACGTTATTAAAGAGTATAACATTGATTTTGACATAAGCTTTTCAACCAAACAGGTCTCAAAAGCTGAAGTTAAGGATATTCTCAATTCTGAAAAACATACAAAAGTTTCAGATATTACTGACGGATTTGATATTTTAAGGGAAAAGATTCCCCATATGGAATTGTGCAACGGATCTGCTTTAATTGTGGATATGGATTTGGGTGTAGTTGCATACACAATTACATCAGCAGGTAAATTCTTCCCTAAAGTATTTGAAACTGTTGAAATATTAAAATCACGAGGAATTGAAATTTTTATAGCATCAGGCGATAGGAAAGGTGCAATCAATAGATTGGCCAATATGCTTGATGTTCCTGAAGACAATGCTTATGGAACCGTTTCTACAAGAGGAAAATGCGAAGTTGTTTCCATTTTAAAGGAAGGCGGCTATAAGGTCATGATGGTTGGAGATGGATTAAATGACATATTAGCATTCAAAAAAGCCGATATCAGTGTTCTGACAATTGAACAGCAGGAAGAGGTATCTCCTAAAATGATGGATAAGACAGATTACATCATTGAAGACATTTTTGAAGTCACTGAAATTGACTTCTAAATTATTTTTTTTGAAGTTTTAACTTATAACTTATAACTTATAATTAATAACTTATAAAAAAATAATAAATTATAAGTTATCAATAACCTCTTTACTCTTTAGAATGTTGTCGAAGTTGTTTAATTCAATGATTGCTGTATCAATCTTCTTTAACAGGTTTAAATCAAGTGTACCTTCACCTAAGGTAATGTGCTGATCTTTAACACCATCATTATCATTTAGATGACAATAACTGATGTTTTTTAAGCTTAACATTTCTTCTAAATTGCCGCAAGTGTTCCCATGGCCGGTATCAATAGTCAAGCTGCAGCCTGTTGCCTCCTGAATCATTTCAATCTCTTCAACTGTATTTCCTAAAAATTTTCCCCTGACAGGCATATTTTCAACTGAAATTTCAACATTGGTATTGTCAATTATTTCCCCAATGCTTTCAACAGCTATTTCAAGTGCCCATTTTCTAAGGTGAGGTTCATTTCGGCCAATGATTCCTGGATGCACAGTAATTGTATTTGCATTTATTGTTTCTGCATATTGACCGCATTGAATCATCTGTTTTACACTTTCAGCCCTTATTCCTTTGTTTAAACTTGCGATGTTAATGTCCACTGTTGCTGCATGAATTCTCATATCAAGTCCGCAGTCCTTGAATTCCATATTGTCTTTTTCAAAGAACGGGCCTTCACCAAGAATCTCTATTATTTCAAATCCGTGTTTTTTAGCTAAATTGATGATGTCATTGTTGGGTTGCATGAATAAAGCCAGTGTTGTAAAACCTAATTTCATGTTTATATATTAGGATGCTTAATATAATAAATGTTTATATATATCAAATTTTGACATATGGTGAAATATGACTGATGAAATGACTTTTGATGGAGATGAAAAAAAGATTTTAAAGCATTTTTTCAATGGTTTAACTCGAAATCTGATTCTATGGATTATTTCAAAAGAAAAAATTCATGGTTATGGAATCATGAAAAAATTAGATGAGTTTTTTGATTTTGATAATGTTAACTGTGAAATAAAAAACACATCCAGCAAAGTTTATCCGATTTTGAGAAAAATGGAAGATAAAGGGTTAATCATTGGAGAATGGCAAATTAATGAAAACAACAAAAGGGTGAAATATTATACCATAACGGATGAGGGATTGTTAATATTGGATAATATTCGTGGTGTGATGAATTATATAGTGAATAATCCTTCTTGGTTGATGTTTTACAAAGACATGGCAGGAGTTGAAATTAACAATGAAAAACGCGATAGAAACGAAAAATCTGACTAAAATTTACAATAATAATTTTACTGCCGTCAATTCTCTTAACTTGGAGATTCCAAGCAAAACAATTTTTGGAATGTTGGGCCCAAATGGAGCGGGCAAAACAACCACCATTAAGATGCTCACTTGTTTGATACAGCCTACTTCTGGTCAAGCTGTCGTTGGAGGATATGATGTTCAAAAAAATCCCGATGAGGTTCGAAAGCTTTTAGGAATGGTTCCTCAGCAAGTAAGCCTGTATAAGGATTTGACAGTCATGGAAAACTCACAATTGTGTGCAGACTACTACGGTGTTCCTGTTGAAGAGAGAGATTCCAGAATTGAAGATTTGATGGAGCTTGTTGACATCAAATATGCTAAGGATAAAAGGGTGGGGCAACTTTCCGGCGGTCAAAAGCAAAAGGCGTCTCTTGTAGCCAGCCTAGTTCATAAGCCAGATATCTTGTTTTTGGATGAGCCTACCATAGGTCTTGATCCAACTACAAAGCGCACTCTGTGGGATTTGATTAGGGAGCTGAATGATGATGGCCATACTATCATTTTATGTTCTCATGATATGCATGAAGTGGATATGCTTTGTGATAATGTTGGAATCATTAATACCGGTAATTTGGTTGCATATGATACTCCTCAAGGCCTTAAGGATGCTCTCTTGGAAAGCAATAAACAGGAATTTAGCGAGGCTTTAAGTACAATTTCAAATGAAAATGAAGATTCCATGCAGGTTAATGACGATTTTAGCAATCTAAGTTTAAAAAAGATGTCAATTCTTTTGAAAGATCAGGATGAAGCTATTATTGATTCCATAAAAAGGTCTAGTGATGTTAAAAGTATTGAAATTGCCCGCAATGGTCGTATTAATTTGAGAATTGATGGTTTTGATGATATGGCTGTTCAAAATGTTTTGAATAAAATTATTTCTTCCGGAGGAATCATCAAATCAATTTATACAGAAGAGCCTTCTCTGGAAGATGTATTTATAAAATCAACTTCAAAGGTGAGTGAAGATGATAGAGCCTAAAAAATTTTTGTGGATGATTAAGAAGGAATTGATTTCCCTTAAAAGGCACCCTGCAAGATTGGTTTCCATTCTTGCATTTCCAATAATCATGATTTTACTTTTCGGTTATGGTATGGGTGGTGAAATGACAGATTTGCCGATTGTCGTTGTTTCTCAGTCTCATGGTGACTTGACTGATTTAACACTTGATACAATTAAATCAACAGAAACCTATCATGTCGTTGAAGTCATTGATGATTTGGATGAGGGAAAAGAGCGTGTTGACAATGCTGAAGTTAAGGCAGCCATAATTCTCCCATCGGATTATGATGACGATTCCTCTCATCAGAAGGGAGTGACCCTTTACCTTGATTCTTCCGATCAAATGGCGGCACAAATTCTTGAATCTTCAACTCAAGGAATATTTTATAGGCTGTCCAATATGGTTGCGGCACAGACAAGTGTGTCTACAAAAGATGCTGATATTGAACCAAGCATTTCACATTCCTTAAGCAATTTTAAGGATGACATAAGCTTGCATATAAACAGAATTTATGGAAATATTAAATACATTGACTTTTTGGTCCCGGCTATTTTAGGAATGACCATCATGATGAGCTGTATGATGGGTATGGGCGCTACTATTGCAGGAGAAAGGGAAACCGGTGAGCTTGCAAGATTATTCATGACACCTACATCTGTTTCAACGGTCATTGGCGGTAAGATTGCAGCCAAACTTCTAATCGAATTGGTCAGAGCGTTGATACTGATTTTCATGGCGGTTCTATTATTCAATGTCAGTATTAAAGGTGGATTCCTACAGACATTCATAGTTTTAGTCATTGGTGCATTGTGCTTTGTCGGTTTTGGAATCATGCTTTCGGCAAGAACACAGACTCAAGAGGATTATGCTCAAATATCACTTCCGTTTTCAATGCCTATGATGTTTGTTTCAGGAGTATTTTATCCAATTGAAACAATGCCTTGGATCTTACAAAAATTAGCTTACATTTTCCCGCTTACTTATTTGAATGATGCTATGAGGGGAGTAATGCTTAAAGGTCAAACTTTAGGAGATGTATGGTTTGATTTAGTTATTTTATTAGGATTTACTGTATTGTTCTTTATCATTGGTGTAAAACGATTTAATAGGGATGTGTAGGAGGTTATGAATATGTATAAAAAATTATTGATAGGGTTAATTATTTTTATTTTGTGTTTGTCTCCGATTGCAGCTGAAAATTGGAATTCATTTGCAGGGGATGTTAATCATAATGCTTATAGGGATGAAAGTTCGGATTTTGTAACTAATTTATGGACATTTAATATGGGGTCTCCCGTTCACTCATCTCCAGCCATTTACAAGGATCATGTTTATGTAGTTTCACAGGATGGAATTTTAAAAGCTATTGACATGGAAACAGGTGAGGAAGAATGGGATTTTGATTTGAAGTCACCAACAAATTCATCACCGATAATTCATAAGAACAGGCTGTATATTGGATGTGAAGATGGCCTTAAGGCAATCAATATCAACAACCATGACCTTGTATGGGACTATGACTGCAATAATGTAGCTTCAACTCCATTCTTCTACGACGATATTGTTTACTTTGGAAGCGATGACGGACATTTATATGGCCTTGATGATGATGGAAAGGTCACTTTCAACAAAAAGCTGGACGGCGAGCTCAAATCATCACCTATTGTAGTGGATGATACAATCTATATTGGTTCAACCAATTCCAAAATCTATTCTATAGGCACAGACAAGGAGAAAAATTGGGAATTTACAACAGGGGATGAAATATTATCCTCACCGACATATGTCAACAAAAGTGTTATTGTAGGTTCAACTGACGGCAATGTATACTGCCTTGACAAGTCAAACGGCGATTTGAAATGGAAAGTTGATTTGAACGATAAGGTAATTTCATCACCGACCCTTGATAAGCATGACAACAGCGTTTATATTGGCTCAGATGAGGGAAACATGACCTGTCTGGATGTTCGTGACGGCACCGTCAAATGGAGCCATCCTACAGGAGATAAGATTCAGTCCACTGCAGCCTTAAAAGACAATCTCGTTGTTTTCGGATCCAACAACGGCAATTTATATGTCCTGAATAAGTACACAGGTTTGGAAGAGTTTGTCTATAATCCGGGCACAATATTGTTTAACTCAGCTATTACATCTTCACCTGCAATAAATGGAAACAGCTTATTGTTTGGAGATGATTCAGGTCAAGTTTATTCCTTGAATATAGAAAAGAATGAAGGTCCTACTCCAATTCAATTTTTCTACTCCTTGGCTATTCTAATAGTTGTTGTTATTCTGGCTATTTTTGCTGTAAGAAAACTGAAAGGTAGAAAATAATTTCTACTTTTCTTATTTTTTTCAATAAATTTATTATACTTATAACTTTATATTTTAATTATTATTGGGAGTATTGCGATGACTACAGACATTGACATTTTAAAAAGTGAAAATATGAATCTTGCTGAAAAAATTTATATTTTCGACACAACATTAAGGGACGGCGAACAGACTCCAGGTGTTGCTCTGACAGTAGATGAAAAAATTCAGATTGCTCAAAAGCTTAACAATTTGGGTGTCGATAAGATTGAAGTAGGTTTTCCCGCTTCATCAAAAGGTGAAATAGAATCTGCAAAAAAAATTAAAGATAGAGATTTGGATTCTACACTTGTAGGTTTGGCCCGTTCATTAAAAAGGGACATTGATGCAGTTCTTGATGCTGATTTAGAATATATTCATACCTTTATAGGAACTTCCCCATTGCATCGCGATTATAAGCTTAAAAAGTCTAAAGAGGAAATCATACTAAGCGCTGTTGAGTCAGTAGAGTATGCCAAAGACCATGGCCTGACAGTTGAGTTTTCAGCAGAGGATGCAACAAGAACCGAAAGGGAGTATCTCTTTGAAATATTCAATGAGGTTGCCGGTGCCGGAGCCGACTTTTTGGATGTTCCGGACACTGTCGGCATATTGACGCCAATAATGACTCGTGAATTAATCACTGACATTAAGAACAATTTCAAAATCCCTATAAGCGTTCATTTCCACAACGATTTCGGGCTGGCTACTGCAAACACATTGACAGCTATTGAATGCGGGGCAAATCAGGCTCATGTCACTGTCAACGGTTTGGGTGAAAGGACAGGTAACTGTTCCCTTGAAGAGCTTGTCATGACTCTTAAAACTGCTTATGGTGTTGATTTGGGCCTTGATACTACAAGGCTATACAGTCTTTCAAACCTGGTTGGACGTCTGACAGGGGTAAAGATGCCTGTAAATAAGCCGATTGTCGGTGATAATGCATTTGCTCACGAATCAGGTATTCATGTTCATGGAATATTGAACAACGCTTCAACCTATGAGCCGATGTCTCCTGAAATGGTAGGACATTCCAGACGCATAGTTTTAGGAAAGCACACAGGAGCCAACGCCTTGAAATCCAAACTTAAGGATTATCACATTGATTTGAATGATGAACAATTCTGCAAGGTTTTCGATGAAATCAAGTCATTGGGTGACAGCGGCAAGTGTGTCACTGATGATGATTTGGTAGCTATTGCGATTACCGAGCTTGCCTCTGCCCGTGAAACTCCTATTGAGATTAAGGGAATGAGCATTTCCATGGGAGCTAACGTTTCACCTACCGCTACTGTAAAGCTGGCAATCGACGGTGTTGAAAAGGAGACTGCAAGCACTGGTGTCGGACCTGTCGATGCTGCATTGAAGGCTATCGGCACCTTGATTCAGGACACCCTTAACATTGAGCTTGAGGAATATAATCTGGAAGCTATCAACGGAGGTACTGACGCTTTGGCTGACGTATTCGTAATCTGTTCAGACCCTGAAGGCAACAAATCCACAGGAAGATCAATCAATCAGGACATTGTGATGGCAAGTATATTGGCCGTTTTAGATTCCATCAACAAATTATTAATAATCAAAAGGTCAATTTAATTAATTTTTTAATTTTTTTCATTTTTTTTATAATTTTTTTATTAATTTTGCTTATATAGGGCTTTTGTTCAAAAAATTATTTTTTTATTTATATACAATTTGTATAATATTCATTAATTTCTATTTATTGTTTAATATTATTGATTTCATAATGTAAAATTTTATATACATCAATCACAAATATTTATATGGTGAATTAAATATGGAGAATAATACAATTTTTGTTGGAAGTAAACCTGTAATGAATTATGTTTTAGCAGTAGTTACCCAGTTTAATGAAGGTTCTGATAGTGTTGTTCTTCGTGCAAGAGGAAAAGCTATTAGCCGTGCGGTAGATGCTGCCGAAATCGTAAGAAATAGGTTTGTTCCTGATTCCGATGTTACAGACATTCAAATTTCTACTGAAGAAATTGAAAACTATAACAACGAAAAAACAAATGTATCTATTATAGAAATTTTAATTGAAAAGAGTGCTTAAACTCTTTTTAATCAAATTTTTTCAAAAAATTTTTCTCAAACAAGTATTTTGAAAGCAGAATATTATTAGTTCCTTTTCCTTGGGCTTTCACATTGCCTTTTTTTATTGCCTTCAATACGCTGTCGATATCTTTTTCGCAGTCAATCATGCTGTAGCAATCGCCGACAAATTTCCAGTAGTGGGCATCGCTTGCACCCAGTCCAGGCAGATTTTCCTTTTCCGATAGCTTTTTTGCTTTGTGGTTGCAGTATCCTACTATGAATCTGGCATTTTTTGTTTCGATTGCATCGATTTTCAAATCCTTATAGTCGCTTTTGCATAAGAGGCCATGCCTGTAAAAGCAGTACGGATGTGGTATGATTGCAAGCCCTCCCAAATCATGAATTCTGTCAATCGTATCCTGAGGCGATAGGTCACGAGGTATGTTTTCCTCACACCCAAAACCAAGAATATGGCCTTGCGTGGAAGAAATCTCTATGGATGGAATTGCCAATATATCTGTGTTTCTTGTTTTTTGCAATACTTCGCCGGTTCCGTCTACCGTATTGTGGTCGCTGATTGCAATTATGTCGAGATCTCTTTTTTGTGCAGTCTTTAGAATATCATCGATTCTTGAATTTGAGTCTGGAGAATATTCGCTGTGAATGTGAGAATCCATCTTAAGCATTGTAATCTATCCCAATATTGTTTTAATCAGGCCGATTGTGCCGGTCATCATAACGTCCCCTCCCGGAGCTGCATGATGCCAGTCAAGATTTGTCTTTTCTATCAGTTCCCTTTTAGGTCCGCTGACGATTACCTTTTCTATCTTTGAGATAGGATTCAATACATGAGCGCCATGTCCGAAGTCTTCATGGACCTCTTCGTGTGTTATTTCGCCTGATGCAAGCCTTTTGATGTATCTTTCAAGGGATTCGCCGGTCAAGCTTGAGGTGTGATGTTCAAACACGCCCTGAATCTTTCCGTCTTCTATTGATGCTGCGGTGGTATGGCCGTTTCCGATGTCAATAACGACAAAGCTGTCCAGTTTCATTGCCACTTCATCATAGCACATTCCGGCTATTGAAGCGAATTTTGTATCCATTACCAGCGGCGGCTCTTCAATACCTTCGCCCTTGACTTGCCTTCTTACGGCCTGCATCCTAGTGAAGTATTCGGGAACTTCCCCTTTGAAGCCGAATTCCAATGGGGAAATCGGTTCGGATACCTTTTCCCTGATCTTTTCAAACCTGAAGTCCCTGTCGCCCATGTTTTCGTTATAGCCGTGGTCCTGAACCGCAACGGCAATCTTGTCGATGTCGAACTCCAAATCATATCCCAACAGAAATTCGGACAGTTTTGTGATGTTGATGTCGCCCATTGTTATTTTTGTGTAATCTTTATAATCTTTGGACTCGTCAGCTATTTCGATTCCAATTGCCTTTACCTGTTCTATATCGTCACGTATTGTTTTTGCACAAAGGGGCTCCATCACGACTTTGTATCCCTTTTCCATATGTTCAAGGATGCTTCTTTTGATCTTTCCTCCGCCCATTATTTCTCCTTTGAAGTAGATGTCATTTTCGATTTCCCTCATTTGCTGGGAGATGTATAGGTGCGGAGACGGCAAAACCAATTTGATTGAGTTTTCCAGTTCCTTTTCAGTATCGTAAATCATTATATCCTGGGTTCCTGTTCCCACGTCAATCGCTAATATTCTCATGATTTTAAATTGTTTTTTATGATATTAATAATTAAAGTGTACATTTTTGTACTACAAAGCTTTAAATAGTACATTATACTACCTATTATTATGACTTATAAAATTGAATTATCATCAGATGAAGTGCCAAAGCAATGGTACAATATGCTAGCGGATTTGCCTTCAGAGCTTCCGGCTCCTAAGAACAGTGAAGGAAAGGACCAAATCTCAGCATTACAACTCGCGTTTACAAAATCTGCTTTAGAACAGGAATTTGCCAGTGACCGCTATATAAAAATTCCTGATGAGGTTAGAGACTTATATATGGAAATCGGCAGGCCAACCCCTCTTGTCAGGGCCAACAAGCTTGAAGAGTATCTTAATACTCCCGCAAAAATCTACTTCAAAAGGGAGGATACCTCTCCAACCGGTTCCCATAAGTTGAATTCCGCTATTCCTCAAGCATATTTTGCTAAAAAAGAAGGCGTCGAAAGATTGACTACCGAAACAGGTGCAGGCCAATGGGGTACCGCACTGTCTCTTGCATGTAACATGCTTGACTTGGAATGTACCGTTTACATGGTAAAGGTTTCATTTAACCAAAAGCCTGACAGGAAAAACATCATGAACATTTACAACGGTAACGTTTATGCTTCCCCTAGCGAAAACACCAAGGTCGGCCGTGAGGTCTTGGCTGATAACCCTGACCACCCGGGTTCCTTAGGTGTAGCCATTTCAGAAGCCATGGAAGAGGCATTGGAAAACGATGAAGTTAAATATTCCTTAGGAAGCGTTTTAAACCATGTAATGTTGCATCAGACAGTCATAGGTCAGGAATTGAAAACCCAATTGGAAATTGCTGAAGAGACTCCGGACGTGATGATTGCATGTGCCGGCGGTGGAAGCAACCTCGCAGGATCCTTATTCCCTTTCATTAAAGATAAGATCGATGGAAACTCTGAAACCCAATTCATTGCAGTCGAGCCTACAGCATGTCCAACACTTACCGAAGGAAGCTATGACTATGACTTTGGCGATTCCAACGGATTTACACCGATGCTCAAGATGTTCACCCTTGGCCATGACTTTGTGGCACCGTCCGTACATGCAGGCGGTTTGAGATACCATGGAATGTCCCCTATCGTTTCCCTTTTAACTAAAGAAGGCTACATCGAACCTAAGGCGGTTCACCAAAGGGACTGTTTCGAGGCTGGAATTACCTTTGCCCGTTGTCAAGGCGTCTTGCCGGCTCCTGAAACCACTCACGCCATCAGGGCCACAATAGATGAGGCCTTGAAATGCAAAGAAACCGGAGAGGAAAAAACAATTGTCATGAACTTCTCTGGACATGGAATGTTGGATTTGAAAGGATATGCTAGCTATTTTGCAGGAACCATGCAAAATGCTAAATAATTTCCTTCTTTTATTTTTTTAATTTTTTGTCACTTATAACTTATAACTTATTATTTTTTCATTATTTCTTATAACTTATAACTATTAACTTATTTGTGAAAACAAATACTTTATAAGAGAGAAGTTATAAAATATAACTTATTTGTTAAAAGTTAGTTATGATAAGTTATTTCTTAAAACTTATTTTTTATAACTTAGACGTTTTAACTTAAAACTTAATTCCTATCCCTTAGAAGTTAAAACTGATAAGTTATTTCCTTTAAGTTTTAATTTAAAAGATTTAACTTAATCCTTTTAACTTATACTGGATAACTTAAAAGTTATTCTTTAAAACCTTTAAATTTTAAGTTATAATTCATAACTGATAACTTAAAACTTATCAGATAAAGGAGAATTCTTTAAATGAGTGAAGTAATTGCCGTGATGAATCAAAAAGGGGGCTGTGGAAAGACAACTACCGTTGTCAATACTGCAACATCCCTAGCAGTAATGGGAAAATCTGTTTTGGTCGTTGACATGGATCCCCAAGCTAATGCCACAACTAGTTTCGGGATTGATAAAACCAAGATAGAAAATACAATCTATGATGCTATCATAGGGGATATTAATGTTAAAAAAGCAACAATTCCTACGTTTATTAAAAATTTATTTATTATCCCAAGTAATATATCCCTAAGTGGTGCAGGTATGGAGCTTTCCAGACGTGAAAATTATCATATTATCCTTAAGGAAACTCTAAAAGATGTTGTACCATTATTTGATTACATATTCATCGATTTACCTCCTTCATTAGGGGTCATAACAGTCAATGCATTAGTAGCTTCCGATAGCGTATTGATACCTATCCAAGCTGAGTATTATGCCCTGGAAGGAGTAGCTGATTTAATTAATACAATAAAATTAGTTGAAAAAAGACTTAGAAGTCCCACTCCAATAAAAGGAATTCTCCTTACTCTATTTGATAAAAGGACTAGACTTAGTAGGGATGTTCACAGAGAACTTAAAACTTATTTTGGTGAAACCAATTTATTATTTAAAACAGTAATTCCAAGAAACATTAGGTTGGCCGAAGCTCCTAGTTTTGGAAAACCATGTTTGATTTATGATCCGGATAGTACTGGTACAAAAGCTTATTTAAAGTTAGCTAAAGAAATTATTCAAAGAGATGAAAATGTTCAATTGAATGCTGCTAAAAATAACATTGATAAAAAGGGTAAAAGCCAATTTAAAATGGTTAAAAGAAATTTAGAAGGAGTATGGGGGTAAATAATGGCTAGAAAAGGTCTTGGAAAAGGATTGGATTCGTTAATTCCTGATTTTTATAATGAAGATTTTGATAGTAATTCCACTCAATCTCTCGAAGATTTATTAAATGAAAAAGAAGATACTCTTAATAATGTTGAAGAATCTAGTGATGATGAACAAATTGAACAAGAAAATATATTTGAAAAATTAGAGGAAGAAAATGATCAAGAAACTAATCTTAACACCAGTTCAGACAGTGAAGAAGTACAAGTGGATAAGGGCGAATCCGAAGACTTACATAGCGATGAAGGTACTGGAGAAGGGTTACAAACATTACCAGAAATCAAAATCCAGGAAGCGCATATAGCTGAAGTCAAAGAAATCGTTGACAAAAATCCAAGAATCACGTTATGGTCGTCACGTTCTTCAGCGGTGTTTAGATATTTAAGAAAAACCGAACCTGAATTTAGTATTTCAAAGGAAGCATCTCTTTTAATTGAAGAAGCGGTTGCTAAAAAATACCCTGAAATATGGGCATTGTTTGATGATTACTAAATTTTTTTAATATATTTACACTTGAAATTGTAGACAGTATATTTAACAAATAATATATTGTATACAAAAATTTTCTATTATTATGCTTGTTTTTAACTCAATTTTAATTAAATATAATTCATTTATTTAGCAAATAATTTGTCAAAAAAATCTAAAAATCAAAAGTGGTTTGATATTCGCCACTTATTTTGATATATGGTTCGGCTCTATCGACTACAACCCCTAATTTTTTGAGTTGTTCCTTATTGGAGAATGGCATTTTTTTCCTAATAGAAATTATTTTACGAGCGGATTTCACACCAATTCCAGGTACTCTTATAAGTTCTACAAATGGTGCGCTGTTTATTTCCACAGGAAATATATCCATGTTTTTCGCAGCCAAAATCTTCGGATCTTGAGTTAGTGACAACTTATCGTTTTCATCGAATACCAATTCCTTAACGCTAAAATGATAATCATTGAGCAGACTGTCGGCATTATACAATTTTGATGTCCTATCTGTTGAACAAGCTTCCTTATTTGAAAATTCTGTTTCTTCGATTGGGGTGAATGCTGAGAAATATGTCCTTTTCAAATCTGATTTTTTGTAGATTTTTTCCATTCTACTTAGTATTTCCTTGTCGCTTTCATCATTTGCACCGACAATTAATTGTGTTGTATGGGTAGAATTTGGATATGTTGTACTTTTATTCTGTAGACTGTTAATCCAAGAGAGCCTTTTCAATATGTCCTTGTTGTAATCCTTTGTAGATGTCAGTTCAGCAAGCCCGGACGGTGTTGCAGCCTCAATATTGATGCTAACCCTATTGGCTAGTGCCATTGCCCTTTTAATGGAGTCTTTGCTCGCTCCAGGCACGACTTTTAGATGGATGTAGTCATCATAACCGTACTTGTTTCTCAGCAGATGCACTGTTTCTATCTGCTTTTCCATTGTAGAATCCACATCGCCTGAAATGCCTGAACTCAAAAATAGTCCGTTGACCAAACCTCTGTTGTAGTATCCAAGAAATGCCTTTGCAAGATCTTCAGGTGACAGTTCTAATCTTGTGAAATCTCTTTTTGATTGGTTGATGCAGTATTTGCAATCGTTTTTGCACTTGTTTGTCAATAATGTTTTGAAAAGAGGGACCTTACACCCATTATGGCCTATTGCTTCATAAATGCCAGGCAGGTTCACTTGGGAACTTTTGTTGTGGCTAACATAATCACATAGGTCATACTGTGCCGAATCCGTTAAGATTTTCATCTTTTCCAGGGTACTCATAACGATAAACATGTTTGTTTGTTCAATTATATAATTGTTTGTTTAGTATAGAACAAATAAGGTAAAATTAACTTAACAAACAAATAATAAACTTTATATTATATGAAAATATTATATTTATTTGCATATATGTTTGGATTATAGCAGATATAATTAGAGCATGTATGTTAATGAAAAATTTGTTAAAAAATAGTATTAAATATTTGAAAAAAAAACGGAATTAGATAGATTTCTAACAAAATTAGTTAACTATCGAAAAGGCTTACAACCAATGCCTTAACCATTCATTGTAATGGTTCAGTTCAAGGAAATATACCTTGTTAAAAAAGATCAACCATGCTTTCTATTTAATTCAGGTCCAAGTATAATTAAATAGGAACAATAATCTGATTTAACCTAACAAGGTTCAATCATAATAAATATTATTAAATAACTATTTGCTATATTTCGGTATAGTACTGGCTTTTATAGTCAGATCAGTTATTTTTAATCAATTCATTTGGTTTCTACATGGTTGATGATAGTTATTTAATGCTTATTTATTATTCTACTTTTTTTAATCAACTTCTAAAATTTTTTTATCTGTTTTTAGATGTAAAATAAATTTTCCATAGTAATATAAAGCTTTCAGGACGTAATATAAAGATTTATATATGTCGAAAATCAACATATTTATTGATGCTTTAGAGTACTCATTTAAGTATTTTTTAGTATCGTTTCCGTAAATTTTTTCTATTGTATTTGATGTTATAAAAAGGCAAAGAGTTTTCATTAGTTTTATAATTAAAACAATGGTGCTAATTTTAGTATTTATTGTATTTAATTTCGCAAATTTTTTCTATATTTACTTATTATTAAACGGCAAAAAGTTTTCATTAGATTAAAGTTAAACAGTATTAATTGTTTAAAAAAGGAGAATGCTATGCGTTTTAAGCGATGTATTTTTTTAACTTTAATGCTATTTTTAACGATATTTTCGATTTCATTTGTGGCGGCAAGTGAAAATGTAACATACGATCAAAACACTGGCGAACTTAATACTCTATCGATGTCTGATGTAAGTCCAATCGAGGGAACTTCAAACACTTTGGCTGTGGATTCTATAGATGAAGCAAGCGACAATTCATTGGGTACGGCCAGTGAAGATGAAATTGAAATTGATGATAGTAATAATAATGAAAATAAATTATTGCGTTCTAGTAATAATGTAGAAATTGATGATGATAAAGTACTTGACGCTGGGGAAGACTTAGAAGTTCTTGGTGCAAGTAATGATTTAAAAATAGATGATAATGGTTTAATACTTCTTGGTGCTGAGAACGGTTTAGAAGTTCTTGGTGCTAGTAATGATGAGCCTGTGCTGGGCGCTAATATAGACGTGTGGAATCAGTATGGTCATAGTACGCAAGATGTAATGAATGCAATCCAAAATGCTCGCCCTGGAGATGTACTCTATCTTGGCGGTCACACCTATAGTGGTTCAGGTACTATAACTGCCGGTCGAAATCAAAATCTGACTATTCAGAATATTAGGATTGTTGGAGGAAGCTATGATGGTGATCCTCAAATGGCTTCAGTTGGTTCAATGACCTTCACTGGTACTCAAACCCAGGATGGACATTATACTATTAGTTCTGGTTATAATTTTGTGGACGTTACTTTTGAAAACTTAAGGGCTCCTAATGGGAGAATGTTTAGTTTCAACAGTGGGTCTTTGACAAATGTTGTTTTTAATAATCTTGAGTCCCGTGAGCACCTTTTTTTCATATATGGATGTCACGAGAGCAATTCTGATGACCATGGTAATCCAGTAGTTCTAACTAACTGTAATTTTACCAACTGTAAACAAACTTATACCGGTGGCGGTAATCATCAAATGGGAGACGGTTCCGGTCAGTTAGGTGTACTCTTCGGTGCTAAACTTGTTGGATGTAACTTTATTAATACAAGCTCTGCTAATCACGGTGGTGCTTTCTGTATTTCAGACGAATATCAAGGTGGTGGCGGACGCGTTGCAAGTAGTTTAACTGATTGTAATTTTATCAATGTTACTTCTCGATGGTTCGCAGTTTATATACATGGAAATTACACCGGTGAAAGCAGTCACCAAGGGGATTCTTATATTACAGAATCTCAAGTGCTTGATAACTGTAAGTTTATTAATTGTACATCATCAGGCGAATATGGTGGTGCACTTGGAATAAGCCACAACGATGTAATTATAAGAAACTGTGAATTCACCAACAACACCGGTGGAGAAGGTGCCGCTATTATGGTTGGTGGAATCTTGTATAAGCATGATGCTTTCTGGGGTTATAATATTGAAGGGAATAATATGACCATTGAAAATTGTACCTTTACAAATAATCATGCAAGAATTGATGGTCAAACAGGTACTTATACCGATGCTGGCCCTGACCCTTCTGAACCTACAGGTAATGCAGGTGCTGTTTTTGTGTATGGTAATAATACCAAAATCATAAATACAGTCTTTGAGAACAATACTGCTGCAAATAATGGTGCTGCTATTTACATTCATGGTTCAGGCACTATTGTTGAAAATTCAACCTTAACTGGTAACTCTGCAGTCAATGGTACAGTATACATCGAAGGTTCAAATACAAAAATTACCAATTCAAACTTTTTCAATAACACTGCTGAAAATGGTGCAGGTGCTTATGTAGAAGGTGCAAATACTCAGATTACTGATTCAGAAGCTAGCTATAACACTGCAGTATGTAATGGTGATCCTGAACATTCAGGTTTAGGTGCCGGATTCCATATTATTGGTGATAATGCTGTATTTAGTAATATTACTTCAAAAAATAACACTGCTGATTCAGAGGGTGGTTCAATATATGTTGTTGGTGAACGCACTCTTGTTGAAGACAGTTTATTTGCATACAATACCGCTCCAGTGGGTGGTGCTATGTCCATTGATGGAAGTGATGCAAAATTCTTCAATAACACTATCATAAACAACACAGCTGTTCCTAATGAGGTAAGAGATACTGACAATTCAGGTGGTGCAATATATATTTCCGGTGACAGAACAAATTTCACCAGCAATAATATTTCAAACAACTTTGCTAAGGATAATGGTGGAGCTTTATATGTCGATGGTACAAATACATATTTCGATGACATATACGCTGACAATAACAATGCTTTAAACGGTGGATTTGCTCAACTCTTAGGAGCTAACAATTTAATTGTTCAAAACTCTACTTTCACTAATAACCATGCTACTGGTGATAGTCTTGAGGACAATATAGGTGAAGGGGGAGCTTTCCATATATCCGACTCTCAAAATGCGAATATTCAAGGTTATTTCGTAAATAACACAGCTATCAACGGTTCTGCTATTTATGTAGAAAATTCATCCTTGCATATTGAAGATTCAGATTTCTTTGACAATCAGGCTGCAACTCATATGTTAGATATTTATCCTCCGGATAAAACCAAATTTGAGCCTGGTGATGAAATGATCATTACCATCAGTCATATTGGAGGAGACAATATTGCTAATGCTATTCATGACCATGCACGAAGCAGTAATATTACAGTAAATAATATTTCCTATCTGTTCTATCATAATGGTACAGAATATATTAAGACAACCCCTGATGATCATGATGTGGTTCCTGTTTACGGATGGGAAAACAGTAACGACGGGGAAGACTTATATGAAGATGATAAGGAAAACAACCAAGTAATTTATTACACTGTTAGAAATACTCTCACAGGCGAAATTCTTAATGAAAGTTTTATAAGAACTGACATTGACGGTACAATTAAGCTTAACTTAACAGGATTGGCTGTTGGATTCTATGAAGTTATCGGAACTTATCTTGAAACTCCATATTATACTGCAGCATATAACTTCACTGCACTATTTGGTGTTGAAGGATTAAATCTAACAATTAATAAAACTGTTGATCAAAGCCCTGTTTATGTCAATGATACTGTTGTATTTACTATTAATGTAACCAATAATGGTCCTTTCAATGCTACTGATGTAATAATTAAGGATATTGTTCCTTCTCAATTCAGAGTAACTGATTCTAATGATACCGCTTACAATAGGGACTCTGGTATTTTAGTCATTGATCAGTTGAATGTTGGCGATTCTTACGCATTCACTATCACTGCTGTTGCTTTAGAGGTTGGTACTTGGACCAATGTTGCAAATGCTACATGTAATGAAAATGATACTGTTGTAGAGGATAACGCAACAGTTGTCGTTGTGCAACTTCCGCCTCCTGAAAAATTAGTTAATAATACTAGGCCGTTCCGTTATGAGAACGTTACTTATAATTTAACTGTTATTAATAATGTGGACCGTAATTTTACTAAGGATCTTACAGTTATTGATGATTTACCTGATGGTGTAGATTATCTTGAAACTATTGAAGTAATAAATGCTAAAGTGGTTGCAAATGCTACTTTAAGCAATAATAATAAGACTATTACATGGGTGATTACTGATATTCCAGCTAATTCAATTGCTGTTATAATGGTTAGAGCCCGCGCAAATGCTTTCGGTACTCAAGTTAACAATGAAACTATTCTTTATCCTGATGGTCATAATCAGACCGTAAATTGTACTATTGAAGTACAAGGTGTTGATTTATCTGTTAATAAATCTGTTGATAGATATGTTCATTTCGTTAATGACACTGTTGTTTGGACAATTAAAGTGTCAAATGCCCGTAATGGTACTACTGCTACTAATATTAGATTGAATGATACTTTACCTGCTGAGTTTACTTATTTAAGTTCTAATGTTACTAAAGGTACTTTTGATTCTAATACTTTTGTTTGGACTATTGAATCCATGGATGTTGGTGATGAGGAAACTTTAACTATTGTTACTCGTGCAACAGCTACTGGTAATTTCACTAATGAGGCTAATGTTACTTGTGATGAGCCTGAATGGGATTATGATAACAACTATGATAATGCTACTGTGACTATTTCATTGCTCCCACCTCCATTTAAGGTGGTTAATGAGACTAAACCGTTCCGTTATGAGGAAGTTCTCTATAATTTAACTGTTACTAATATTGGGGAAGATGTCTTTGATCAGAATTTGACTGTTATTGATAGTTTGCCTTCTGGTGTGGAGTATATTGATACTGTTGGTCATGTCAATGCTGATATGGTTCAAAATGCTACTTTAAGTAATAATAATAAGACTATTACTTGGGTGATTACTAATATTCCTAAAGGTGCTACTGCTGTTATTATTGTTAGGGCTCGTGCTACTGAGTTTGGTACTCAAGTGAATAATGAGACTATTATTTATCCTGATGGTCATAATGCTACTGTTAATTGTACTATTGAGGTGCAAGGTGTGGATTTAGCTGTTGTTAAATCTGTTGATAAGGAAGTTCATTTCGTTAATGATACTGTTGTTTGGACTATTAGGTTG
>NZ_JBGUWC010000011.1:0-26374 GCF_045220775.1 Methanobrevibacter sp. | reverse complement strand
AGGGAGTCCGCCAAAATTGATTTTTGATTTTTTGTCAAAAAATTTTTAGGCTTAATTTCAATTATTTTTCGTATATTCAAACTAATTTTTATTTATTTCAATTCTTTTGTATCAATTATTTTTAAAATTATTATTTGGTCTTATTTTATTCTTATTTTTTGTTTTCAATGGTTTTAAGACAGTTAAGTTTATATACTTTGTTGTACATATTTTATATTAGGTATAAGTTATTTTGGTGTTGTTATTTATGGTTAAAAGAAAGTTTGATAGGAATCAGACAAAATTAGGTATTAAGACACTTGATTGGAATGTTCCGGAGAATCATATCTCTCGTTTTGTTGTTGAATTTGTTGAAGAAGTTTTTCCACTTTTAAATATCAAAGAACCCAAGAAAAAGAAAGGAAGAGGCTCCCTTCCTGTAGATTCAATGTTAAAATTGCTTATTTATGCTAAAATTCAACATATTGATAGAACATCAATAATCGCAGACATGGCAAGATACCATGACATATTTAAATACGTTTGCGATGACATTCGACCTTCTGAAAGATCAATCCAACGATATCGAAGAGAATACGGCCAGTATTTCGAAGTATTACTGCAAATGACCTTAAAAAAGGCCTTTGATGAAGGATTCACTGAATTTAATCACGTTGCAGTTGATGGAACCATCAAAAAAGCATACAATTCCAACAACAACACCATCACAAAAAAAGAAACACAAATACTGGTCGATTACTACGAAGGACGACCAATTGACCCTGAATGCCTTGAAAAACTCCATAAACCAGCTCAAAGATTACTGGAAAAGAAAGACATGAATGATGAAGACAAATTAGAACTATTATATGGGATAGAAACACAATTCACATTCACAGGACAAGATAGAATACCAGTAAATGACATAGAAGCACGATTTATGAAAGGAAAGAAAGGAAACTTCATGGTTGCCTATAATATCCAATCTGCAGTCGATTACGATACCAAATTAATCTGCGCAATAAACGTCACACAAAACCCTACAGACCATTACGAACTACCTATAATCGCAGAAAGAGCAATACGAAACATTAAAACCACTCCAAAATACATAAGCGCAGATACAATCTACTTAAATCAAATATCACTATCATACCTAGCAGATAAAAAAATAGATGGATTAATACCAAATAGAAAGCAAAGTAAAGAAAAAATAGGGAAATTAAATCCAAACCCTTACCATAAAGACCACTTTGAATATGATTATGAATTAGATGCATTCAAATGCCCAGAAAATCAATATATGTACTTTTTCGCTAAATACATCGAACCACACAAAGATCCAGAAAAACCAGATAAAATAAAAAGACTTTACAACAATTACGAAGCATGCAAAAGCTGTAAAGTACGAAACAAATGTTTAACAGACAAACAAACACATAAAACTATCACAGAATACGGTTCAGAAATGCAAAAAGCAATGAACCAAAAAATGGAAAAACAAGAATATAAAGACGAATACGCCAAAAGGTCAAGCGTTGAAGGGCCATTTGGAATATTCAAGGAACAATTCCAAATAGAAAAAGAAGTAGTCACCGGAATGGTAAAAACAGAAGAAAGAATAAACTTAGACGCATTAGCATACAATTTAATACGATTACACAACATAAAACAAGAAATTAAAAATACAACGGAAGATTTAGAAGATTTCTGCGAAAGCACATCCATAAAAAACCAATTAAAACTCGATGTAACAATATTTTAAAAAAAATCAAACAAATCTGCCAAAATTTAATTTTGGCGGACACCCGAAAAAAAAGAAAAAATTATGGATTGCAAGCCTCGTCAGCAGCCCCCATAACAACACTGATTTCATCTGAAATGTTGATTTCAGATATCTTTTTTGCAGAATCATATTTGCCTTTATAATAAGCCTGAGCGTAGTTCATTGTAATAAATGAAACATCCTTGAAATCAAGTATAAAGTCATCTCCAGGCAATTTGTTTAGAATATCAATCAATTCTACTGCAATTTCGCTAGATTCCAGATGAGTGCCGAATTCGGCACCGACATTAATAAGCATATTTTTCACCTATATTAATATTTAAAACTCATAATTAATAAAATTAGATAATATGACCAAATGTCCGAAATGCAACAGAGAATTAAAAAAAGTATTCCATGGCGAGCCAACGGAAGAAATGGCTATTGAATCACTGGAAAATGAGATAATAATTGGAAATTGCTGTGAGAGCGAATACAATTATTACTGTGAATACTGCGACGAATTTTTCAGATAAAAAAAATAATAGTAAATGCTGAAGCATTTACTTTTTCACTTTTACAGTCTTTTTAGCAGAAAAACGACTATAACTGACTTTATAGGTAATTTTTTTGCCCACTTTAAGCTTTTTCAATACGCTCTTTTTAATGGTATACTTTGCAATACCTTTTGAATTTGTTTTGGCCTTGTAAGTTTTACCATTAAATTTGAAAGTAACCCATTTAGACTTAAGCGGTGAGGAACCTTTTTTGAGTGTTGCTGTTAAAACGAGCTTTTTGGCTGATTTTTTAACAGTCACTTTCTTTAGAGTGATTTTTGTATTTTTATAAACACACTTGCTTAAAGTTCCCCCGTATATATTAATACCATTAGGGGCTTGATTATCACTGAAAGTACATTTTACCGCTTTTGCGCAATGAACCTTATCGGAAGCGGATGTTCTAAATCCGTATATGGCGCCTCCCCTTTCACCTGCAACATTGTCTGCAAAGACTGAGTTTTCAATTAAATTGGTATAATATTTGACGGAAGAAATCCACTTGCCGTCTTCATAATGTCCTGACTGTTCATGGCATTTGAAATAAACTGCTCCACCATACATGCCCACTTTATTATTGTTGAATTTGGAATCCTTTATAAAGAGATCCTTACATCCAAATACTGCTGCTCCTTTCTCACCAGCCTTATTTGAATTGAATGTGCAGGATTTAATATCTATATGGGAAAATGCATATACCGCACCCCCTCCATTTCCATTAGCGACATTGTTGGTGAATACACAATTTGATATGTAATCTTTGCCCGGTTCGAGGGCATGGTCAATTAAAATTGAAAACAAAAGGGCAGATTCGCCAGCATTTTCAAAAGTAATATTTAAATTTTTAAAAACCTCTAAACCATTTGCAGCATTCAATGAGAAAACAGCACCCGCATCTCCACCGGCACCATTCTTATCAAATTTGGAATTTTTTAAATTCAATGATCCTAAAGAATTAATTGCACCGCCTGCAGTATCAGCATGATTATTTATGAAAGTACAATTATCAACTGTCAAATCCGCAAAATTCAATATTGCACCACCATAAATTTTAGCAAATCCGTTTTTAAATACAATATTCTTTAATACTACCTTATTATTGTTTTTTACACCATATAATATATTAAAAATTCTAGATTTGGATTTTCCATCAATAGTGTGGCCGTTACCATTAATAGTTATATTTTTATCAATTAAAACACCAGTAGTGATATTGGAATTAGTATTATAAGAATAATCGTTATCTAAATCCAGAGTGCCTCCATTTGGAGTAGTAATAATCTTAAGTTCCAATTCAGTGAAACTTCCTTCACTGCTTGCCGAAATTAAATCATCATCAGCTTGTTTCATGACTTGATTTTCATCACTACTCGCTATTTGCACATCATTAACATCGCTAGACACCACCTCATCATTAACATCACTAGCCAATACAGTTTCATTAACGTCACTAGCAACAACACAGGAAATGCTGAATAAAATACAGAGTATTAATGAAAAAACAAGAACTTTCTTTTTAAACTTCATGTTTTAACTCCATCTGTTACATTTATGATAATTTATAATAATATCATAATATTTTAATATTTCTATTTGTTTTATGCATACGAACCTTAAAATGCATAAAATTTAAGACAGCTAATTAGATTTAAATAAATTAATATGAAATATACTAATTGTAAGTTTAACTTATAAATTGGATAAACACATAATTAATATCAAATCAATATTTCATTTGGAAGATATGGGATTCCTCTATAAAACAGAAAGATGTTTCCCAATATTTTGTTTAAAAGATAAGAGGTTTAAAATGAGTAGAAAAGATATCGGCATGATTGCCGAGATAATGAAGCATGATTTTAAAGGGGCATTTGCAAACCCTATAGTGACAATTGTGTTAATCGCAATTATAATTTTGCCTTCACTTTATGCCCTTTTAAATATTCAAGCTTGTTGGGACCCTTACGGAAATACCGGCGAAATAGAGTTCGCAATAGCTAATCTCGATAAAGGTGCAACATTCGAAGGTACTAAATTAAATGTTGGAAACGAGCTTGTTAAAGATTTGAAAAACAATGATAAGTTTAAGTGGACCGTAGTGACAGAAGATGAGCTGCGGGACGGAGTTTATAACGGGGATTATTATGCCGGGATAGTGATACCCAAAAACCTGAGTAAAAATATTGTTTCGATTACAAGTGACAATCCGAAACAAGCAAAGCTTGAGTATGTCGTTAATGTTAAATCAAATCCAGTTGCTACTAAATTGACTGATACTGCCGCAAATACCGTTTATACAACACTTAATGCTAAGATTGTTGAAGTCATTAATGTTGCAGCATATGGAAAGCTTGGAGAATTGCAAGAAGGTCTTGCTGAAGGTGCAAACAAATTGGCAAGCGGCGGTTCACAACTTCAAGCAGGCGCTGCGCAAGTTTCTTCAGGTGCCGGGCAAGTTGCGTCCGGTGTAGACCAGGTTGAAGACGGTGCAAGCCAAGTACAGCAAGGTGCGGACCAAGTTAAACAAGGTTCAGACCAAGTACAACAGGGCGCAAGCCAAGTACAGGAAGGTAAAACTGCAGTACAGCAAGGTGCGGACCAAGTTAAACAAGGTTCAGACCAAGTACAACAAGGTTCAGAGGAATTAGACGCCGCAGTTGATTCATCATTGCTACCTGAAGGACCTGTAAAAGAATATGTGGAAGGCAGTTCTGAACTTGCAAAAGGTAGTGGAAAATTGGCTAACGGTTCTGTTTCCCTTGCAGAAGGTTCATCCCAATTAGCAGATGGGGCCAGTGAAGTAGCCGGCGGAGCCAGCCAAGTAGCTGGAGGAGCCAACGATTTGGCAGACGGTTCAGTCCAATTAGCTGGAGGTTCAGTCCAATTAGCGGAAGGTTCATTAAGCCTTGCAGCAGGTGCTGAATTGCTTGGAAATTCTGCTGCACAAGCATTATTTACTGCAGCAGGTTCACTTGGTTCAACTGCAGACCAGCTTTCAGCCCTAACCGGAATTAATGAAACATTGCTTGGAGATTACATATTTTCACCTGTAAAATTAGATAGGCATGAAGTGTTCCCAGTTCCGGATTATGGATCTAACGTGGCTCCGTTTTATCTTGTGTTATCCATGTGGGTTGGCGCATTGATTACTTGCGTAATGATAGAGCCAAAATCAAGTGCCGGGACTAAATATTCCCCATTTGAAATGTATACAGGTAAGCTTTTAATTTATGTAATATTGAGCATACTTCAAGCATGCGTGACACTTATTGGAGCCCATATATTGGGTGTTTACGTAGATAACCCACCATTATTTGTGGCATCTGTAATTCTGGTATCTGTAGTATTTATGATTTTAATATATTCAATAATATCTGCTATTGGAACTGTTGGAAAAGGTCTTGCGGTAATTCTGCTGGTGCTTCAAATATCTGGAAGCGGAGGAGTTTATCCAATCGAAATCATGCATAACTTTTTCCAAACATTATACCCATATCTGCCGATGACATATGCAATTAAGCTAATACGTGAAGCGCAACTTGGTGTTGTTTGGTCAAATTATACTCCTGCATTGATTATTCTTTTAGCCCTTGGTATCGTTAGTGTTATTGCTGCGATGCTCATTAAGGAAAAAGCAGATAAAGCATCAAAATACTTTGAAATAAAATTAGAAGAAAGTGAACTATTCTAGAAGTTGATTATCAACTTCTACCTCTTATTTTTTTAAACCTAAAACATCCCTGTCAGGGTTGGCATTCTTGAACAAATTGATTACAACATTCTGTCTCCAGGTGAATTTCAAAAGACCGGAATGGACTGTTTTTAAATCATCATCCGAAAAGCCATCCAAATAATAGATTTTACCCCTAACGCCAACATCCATCAGAAATCTAATCAGATGCCGGTATACCATAACTGAATGGGGCTTATATACGACGATGTCATCTGTGATATATTCTACCAACTTTTCCATTTCAAAAACGTCGGGAGTCAAAACCTCAACATCACAATTGGGAAACTTTTCAGAAATTATTGCTTCATAGTCCACAATATCACCTATTAATAGATATCATCACACTTGATAATAAACTATTTCAAACAATTGTTTATCGATAAACAGTTTCCTGAGAAACATTTATATATTATCCATTACAAAATAACCATGTCAAAAAAATAAATAGATGAAAACATGACCCAAAAAAACGATGAAATAGATAAATTCGATTCTATGCCGTTTATTGCATTAATTCACCATATATCAAAAAATAAACTGAGATATTCTCAAAAAAATCCAAATCGCATAGATATGGTGCATGAAGGCCGTTATCTAATGGAAATACATAAAAGGAAGAATTTATCTCAAGATGACCTTGCCAATATCTTTGGCCAAAGCAAAGGAACGATAGCCAAAGCATTGCGAAAACTGGAAGACAAGGAATATGTTGAGAGAAAAATCGACGAGAACAACAGAAGAAAATACATATTAAAAACAACACAAAAAGGCGAAGAATTATCTATTTTATTAAAAAAAGATCTTGAAGAATGGGAAGAAAGTGTTGGAATTGACAAATTAGACGAAAAAACAAAAAACCAGCTAAGGGAAATAGCAAGAAAAAGTGAAGAGATACTTAATGATGATTATTGAGGAGATTGAATATGGCAAATAAAAACGTGGAGTTAATGAGGGGAGAACCAGAAATAGCTGTAAAAAAGTTAGCCATCCCAATCATGATTTCAATGATTCTGACTGCACTATACAATATCATTGATGGAATCTGGGTAGCGGGACTTGGACCCACAGCAATTGCAGGAATCGGTTTTGTAACACCTATTTTCATGGTGTTGAACGGAGCAAGCGTTGGACTTGGAAACGGTGCTACAAGCAGCATTTCAAGGTTTATCGGAGCAAAAAATCATGAAAAGGCAAATGAATCCGCAACACATGCATTATTCATATTTCTGATTGCTTCAATTGTTTTAACAATAATATTCATAATAATACAGGAACCATTGCTTAGAAGTTACGGTGCAACTGGACAAACCTTGAATGAAGCAATTGCTTATGCAACACCATTATTTTTAGGTTTAATTGCTTTTATGTTTTCAAACGGATGCAGCGGAATCCTTCGTGGCGAAGGAGATATGAAAAGGGCAATGTATGTTGTGGTTGCCAGCGTTATCCTAAATGCAACACTAGACCCAATATTTATCTATTTGATGGGCTTCGGTTCAGCCGGCGCATCCCTTGCAACAATTACAAGTTCAGTTATTTCAGCAATAATAATGCTATATTGGATTTTAATTAAAAAGGACACTTACGTTGACGTTAATCTTAAAAACTTCAAATTCAACCCAAAATTAACAAAGGACATTTTAAAGGTAGGAATTCCATCTTCACTTGATATGCTAATCATGGCAATAGCAATGTCAATTTATTTAATCGTGATATCCATGGTTGGAGGAGACTATGGAATTGCAACATTCACTTCAGGCCAAAGGCTCTACCTGTTTGCGATAATGCCCCTTACAGCTATTGGATCTGCGGTTATTGCAGTATCCGGAAGTGCATTCGGTGCTAAAAATGGGGAATACCTGTCAAGAACACATACATACGGTGTGAAATTTGGTCTGGCACTGGGAACAGTGATAACTTTAATTCTAGTAATATTTGCAACACCATTAGCTACAATATTCGCATATACTCCTGAAACCGCCAATTTGGTTCCTGGAATTGCAGAGTATCTTCAATTGGTATGCCCATGTCTAATATTGACCGGTATCGGAATACCTTCAAGCTTTCTCTATCAGGGAATTGGAAAAGGAATATACAGTTTAATGTTTACAATTTTAAGAGAAATCCTCTTGGTTGTTCCTTTAATCTACCTGTTCGTATTTGTATTTGATTGGGGAATAGTGGGCATTTGGCTCGGATTATGTATCGGAAGATCAATAGCCAGCATTTTAAATTATGCATTTGCAAGATATGAAATCAGAAGAACAAGAGCGAAATTTGGAAATTAAGAGTTTTTTAACTCTTAAACTATTTTTTTATTTTAAATTCAATTCAATATTGATTTAACCTTGTTAAATTGCTTTAAAAAATAACTTACTAATTTATAAATCTTAAAATCAAATATAACTAATACAAATTAAAATTTGTAAAGGTTAAACCATGAAAGAACAAGATTTTAAGATAAGAACAGAAATTATACGAGAAACATTTAATGACACAAGAAAGATAAAATGCCTTACACCTGAAAAAGACAGGAAGTTAGATGAAGATGTACATCCAGGAGGAGATATCTTCACAACAGAAGACGGTGATTTTATTGACCTTGAATTTCAATTAGATGATTTTACAATTGATGAACTCATTAAATACATAGAATTTGCGGAGGAATTATATGAAAAACATCACAAGCATGTCTCCGTATACCTTCTATGCCCGGATATCGTCAATGTATTTGTAAGGGAAGGTGAAATCAAATCTGAAGCTGACTTTACAATTAAGCTAGCTTGCGTTGAGCAAAATCTTGCACAAATAACACTGGATATCATAAAAAATAAGTTAAAAAGGGAAGGATTTCTTGAAAAAGAAGATTTAGATATCTTAGAGATACTGCCTGTAGTGTGCAAAAGAAAAGACAGAAAGCATTTCAGAAGAGAATGTCTAAAAATAAAGAATGGAATACATTACTAATCATTTATTCCATTGCAAAATCGTTTTGCCAAAATTGGATATATAATCCTTATCAAATGCTTCTTTTAAGTCATTTAAAGAATTTATTTCACAAACATTGGTAACTAACTTTTCCAAATATTGGAATAATTTAGGGTTTTGTTTGAGAGTTTCGACAACTCCAACAAAATCTTCCCTTTCAGATCTGCTGTTTCCTTGAATTGTCAATCCTTTTTCCAAAACCATTCGGGTATTGACCGGTATTGGATATTCGCTTACGCCGAATAGGTTAATTGTTCCTTGCGGATTAATCAAATCAATTATCTGTTCAATAGCTGATTGTGACGCACTTGAACCAACACATTCAAATGCATGGTCTATCTTCAAATCATCAGGTACTGTATGAATTTGGTGAGTTTCATCAGCAAAAGAAAATAGATTTAAATTATCCAGATGTTTTCCAAATACAATCACTTTAGAATCTGGAAATTTTTCTTTTAAAAGCAAGGCTGTAATAAAACCTAAATTTCCATCTCCCCAAACCCCCAATGTGTTTTTTGGTGTGATAACTAACTCATCAAATCTTGAAATTCCTTGATAAGCCACTGAGATTAATTCAATGAAAGCTGAAACATAAGGATTAAAATCATCCGGGATTTTTACAATTCTATCAGATTCCATTTTAATTAAATCAGATGTAAATCCATCAAATCCACTTCCTCTAAATTTAGAGCATTGAGAATAATTTGGTCTGCATACATCATCTTCTAAAGGAGTGTTTGGAATCATTACCACTTTATCTCCAGATTTAAAATTCCCTTCACTATCATAGATGACTTCCCCAATTCCTTCATGTATTAAAGCCATCGGCAATTTTTTTTCCAAAACTTCTGCTGGACGGCTTCCCTGATAGTACCTTTGATCTGCTTGACAAATTGAAAGGTAAGTTGGCCTTACTATAACTCCATCCAATTCGATTTCATCAATAGCTTCTTCAAAAAATTTTGGAGATTTTAATCTGTAAACAATATTAATCATGAATATCCTCGAGTATTGTATTAGCTAATTTTAAATCATATGGGTATGTAATTTTGATATTTGTCACTTCGCCTTCAACTAGATGTACATCTTCATCTTTAAGTGTGAAGATTTTGCATGCATCTGTTAGAATATTGCTTTCTTCTTCTGTTAAACTATTAATTAAGTTGTAAAGTTTCTTTATTTTAAAGCTCTGTGGTGTTTGGCCTTGGTAATAATAATCCCTTACAGGAATACTTTCAATTGTCTCACCATTTATGCTTTCAACTATAGTGTCTGTAGCGGGAATAACTGTATCACATGCACCATATTTTTTTGCAGCATTAATATTATCTTCAATAATCCTATGAGTTACAAAAGGACGTACTGAATCATGGGTTATAATAATTGAACCATCATCAATTCCGAAATTCTCATCGATATAATTAATACTATTCATTATTGTGTCATTCCTAGTTTCACCACCTTCAATTACAATAATCTCCTCATTGCTTGAAATATACTTCTCAATTAAGTGATTAGTATGGTTAATATAATTTTGTGGTGTCAAAACAATTATCTTATCAATTTTTTCATTGATTACAAATTTTTCAATAGTATGAACAATAACGGGCTTATCACCTAAAGTTAAAAACTGTTTAGGGATATCAGTACCTCCCATTCTTGATCCAATTCCACCTGCCAATATCGCTGCAAAAATCATCTGAATTCAATCCTTTTCAAATATCATTATAAAGTGAGATTTACCTTCGGGAATATCCTCACCAAGTTCTTCATTTAAGTAGGTCATTTTGAGACCATGATTAGAGAATAATTCTTCTAATTCATCTGGAGTGCTTTTAATCTCTGTTGGTGGGCCTTTTTGCATGTCAATTGCCTTAAAGTCCATGAGGGCAATCCTACCATCATCTTTAATTGTTTTGATTAATTCGTCAATGACAGCATCCATATCTCCAGATGCCTTAAATCCATGGAATACGTTAAGCATCAAAACAACATCAATAGACTCCTCTTTAACATCCTTAATTCCTTTTGTGAGGTCTGCCTCAATTACTATTAAGTTTTCAATATTATTTTCACTTTTGTAAGCCTCTAACTCTTCAATAGATTCTTTGTGATTGTCTACTGCATAGGCACAACCTTCAGGAAGATAATCTTTTAGCGCTTTTAATGCAATGTGGCCATCACCACAGCCCGCATCCATAAAAGTCTCATTTCCGCTGAAATCTAATTCTTGTAAAATCTCATCGGAATCCAAAAAATTGGCACTTGACTTTCCATGATGTCTGTGTTCCATTTGCATCACCTATTCCATTAAGTAATTATCTTTAAAAAATAGTATATAATAATTTTCAAAAAAAGAGAAATGAATTGGGAACATCAATGCTCCCATTTTAGTTAAATTGTTAAAAAGAGATTATTCTTTTTTGAACATAATCAGATAGTGGGATTTGCCTTCAGGAATATCTTCACCGATTTCTTCATTTAAATAAACCTGTTTAAGACCATGTTTAGCAAATAATTCTTCTAATTCTGCCGGAGAACTTCTCATTTTTGTTGGAGGTCCTTTTGGAACGTCCCAAGCCTTATAGTCCATAATGGCTATTTTACCATCATTTGAAACAATTCTTCCAAGTTCCTCTACGGCTTCATCTAATTTTCTTGACGCTTTAAAACCGTGGAATACATTAACAAGCAGAACAACATCAATTGCACCATCTTCAACACCAGGAATCCCTTCAGTGATGTCCGCTACAATATTAACTAAATTTTCAACATTATTTTCTTCTTTATAAGCATTCATATCTTCAATGGATGCGTCATAAATATCTACAGCATAAACGGTTCCCTTATAATCATAATCCTCAAGAACCTTGATTGCATTGTGGCCGTCTCCGCAGCCCGCATCCATAAAAGTCTCATTTCCGTTTAAATTCAATTCTTGTAAAATCTCATCAGAATCAAGGAAAAATGCACTAGAAAATCCATGAGCTCTGTGTCCATTTTCAGGCATCTGCATTATTATCACCTAAGTAATAATCTTTAAAAAATAGTATATAATTATTTTCAATATGATGATGATTTCACAACAGTCTTAAAATTAGTTAAAATAATAAAAAAAAGTTATGAGAGGATTATTTTTTCCAGGTTTGTTTTACTCCTCTGCCTCTTTTACTACCAGGTTTGGTATAACTTCTTTTTGGTCTGGTTCTTTTGTTAGTTCCTTTAACTTTTGCCATATTTTTCCCTCCTTACAATTGATAAAAAAAATTAATTAGAATTATATATATAACAAAAAAATATTTGTTTTCAATATATTTAAAGGTTTTCTTTAAGTGGTGTATTCTGCATTGATTTTAACATAATCATAAGTTAAATCACAACCCCATGCAGTTGCCTGACCATCACCCAAATGCATGTCAATGTTGACAATAACATTTTTGGACTGCATTATCTTTTCGGCTCTTTCAAGATATGGAGTATCTTCAAATGCCAAAATTTCACCTTTTCTAACCAAATCCACTTCATCAGAATCATCAGCAATAGCTATTGTTACAATATCCGGATTCAAGTCACAACCAGAATATCCGATTGCTGATACGATTCTTCCCCAATTCGGATCTCCTCCAAACACTGCAGATTTAAAAAGACTTGAAGATATGATGGCTTTGGCGGCTAATTTTGCATCATCAAAATTTTTTGCTCCGCAGACATTGGCTTCAATGAATTTTGTTGCTCCTTCACCGTCACGGGCCATCTTTTTAGCCAGATTAATGCAAAGATAATTCAAAGCTTCCTGGAAATTAGGATCCAATTTATCATCGTGAATGACATCAACGCCAGATGCTCCATTTGCCATCATGAGACATGTGTCATTTGTACTTTCATCACCATCGACAACTATCATGTTAAAGCTAATGTCAGCGGCCTTTTTCAATGCCCTATTGATTTCAACAGCGGAAATTACAGCATCGGTTACAATAAATGAAAGCATTGTTCCCATATTTGGAGCAATCATTCCGCTTCCTTTTGTAATCCCTGCAATTTTTACAATTTCACCAGTTGTTAAAGTAACTTCAACTGCACATTCTTTTGGGAAGGTATCGGTTGTCATTATGGCTTTTGCAGCTGCAAGTGAATTTTCCGGCTTGTCTCCCAATTTAGAAATGGAATCATATGCAACTTTAGAAATAATGTCTATTGGCATTTCACGGCCAATAACGCCAGTTGAAGAAATGGCAATTTCATCCGAAGGCAAATCCAAATCCTTGGATACTAGATTGACTAAAGTTTCACAATCTTCAAGACCTTGCTTTCCAGTAAAACAGTTAGCGTTACCACTATTTACAAAAACAGCGGATATAATGCCCTTTTTAAGTACATTTTTCGTATATTTGACAGGAGCCGCAACCACTTTATTTGAAGTGAAAACGGCTGAAGCAGTACTGTTTGGTGATAAAATAATTGTTACACCATATTTACCTTCACGTGCTCCTGATACTTTAAGATTTTCAATAACAGAAAATCCACCATCTAATTCCTTAATAAAATCCATAAAAATCACAAAAAATAATTAATTAATATGAGGGCATATCTTCTGCAGAGATATTTAACTCTGTTAATGTTTGATTACTATTAAAATCAATATCATCTAACTCTGAATCATAGTATACCGGCTCTGTATCATTTAAACCGGTAGTCATTTCCTCTGTAACGTTTACCCAATGAGGTCCCTCATCATCATTATCAAAAGATAAAGAGATTCCAATTCCGGCACCAATAACAAATGCAACTAAAGCTAAAATCATCAAGAAAACAGTAAGACCGCTACGTTTACGCTTGTTTCTAGTGTTATTCCTAGAATTATTTCTAGTATTATTACTAGGCCTCCTTATTTTATGTCTTCTTGAATTGTTTTTTCGAGCATCTCTTGGAGAAACCAAAACTCTTTTATCATCTTTTTTTCGTCTCATTTTAATACTCTTTTTATTTTTAAGCTACAAATGCATAAACCAAAGCCAATATGACTCCTACAAAACTAAACATACCTAATCCCAAAATAGACATCAGATATGCAAATATGAATACAAATGCAAAAACACCAATCAATTTTGCTTTTTCATTTTCAATTAAATTAATCAATGTTCTTGTAAACTCGGATGGAATGTTATAGGCATACAAACCATTAGCCAATTCAAATACAACTAATGATAATGGAGAAGTTGAATTCACATCATCAACAAGCTGAGCTCTCTCACCTGCTTCCCTTCTACTTCTTCCAATTCCTGCCCTAATTTTCGCACCATTGTCAAGCGCGAACCATGCGGCATCAAGTCCTGCACGTATTGCCAAATCTTTTGATGGGAACCTTGCAATAAAGTCATCTCCACCTTCACGATAGCCTTCAAGTTCACCGTCACATTCGCTTTCAATGAAATTTTTAATGCCAGTCATTAATTCTACGAGCTGATTTCTACCATTTTTATCGATGAATTTAGTAGAATCGATTAAATCAATGAATAAGTAGTTTTCTAAATCAACAGGATGTGATTCCTGAAGCAAAAATGGAGAATCGAAAACAAGTGCGTATTCACCGCCCAATTTGGTAAACGCAATGCCTGGAAAACTTCCCACATTTTGAGTGTAATGAATTGCACGTTCGATTGAAGCCGCACCGGTCATTCCAACTGCTGAGATAACCTGAACATCCTTAGACAATCCGATTCCTATAAGTTCAATAGCTACACGAATAGCATCATTTTTACTTAACATCTTGGCAATCAATTCAGTAGCTGTTTTTTCGACAACTTCCCCGTTCTCATTTTCAATGATTTTTACAAAAATATTGATTAAATTAGAAGGATGTGGAAGTTCAATGTAGAAATAACGGTCACTGCCCATGATGATATTACTTACAAGAGCATATTCCTCAATTCTATTCTCTGCAGGAGTCAATTCATAAAAATTATAATCCTTAGGAATGTTTTCCGCACCCACATCACGAATAAGATTTTGCAGAATAGTATCAGAAGTAATTTCTGCTTTTTTAAGCTCAAAAAGAATTGTTTGAGTATAATTGAATAACTCTACATATTCTGTTTCTAAGGAATTGGTCGGAAAAAATTTTGTTCCAACAGCAATAGGATTTAGTTTAGTAGTTAACCTAATCAATGCCTTGGTTAAAATATTAACCATCTAAGCCCCCTCCCTTCTCGAGTTCTATTTCAAACTCACCAGGTTTTTCTAAAAGCACATCTGGTTTTACAGAAACGAAAGGAAACTTCCAGGATCCAAGTCTTCCGGCTATTGTGCTTGCAATATTTCTGGAATTTCTTTTAATAAATACTTCATCGTGAGTGCTTACGCGAACTAATATATTATATGGTGCATATTCAGTAACTTCATCAGCCAACATAATATTTAATTCAAAGTTGCCTGGTTTTGTGAATAAATCATTACGCACTGCGATTAACGGCTTTTTTTCAAGACCTAACCTGTCAGCAATAGTAACAGAAATGTTTCCTGCATTTTTAACTGCAACTTTATAATCTTTAGGATGAACTAATACAAAAATCACATATGGAGCTGCGATTTCAACATCATCAACCATTTCTACAATCTTATTAAACATTGGAATTTTCGCAAAGATATTTTCAAGCTTGGATTCTGCATTATTCTCATTATCAATACGAATTATAGCTTGTTTGGCAATGTTTAATGGTGAAATTTCTAAACCTTCCTTTCCTGTGTAAATCTCCCATTTCTTAAAGGTTAACTCTTTTATAATTTCATCACAAATGTGTTGAAGAATGTTTTTGTCCTTTTTAGGTTTTTTAGGTTTTCCAAATGTGAGCCTGCCATTATCAATAACAAACGGAATCCTCATAGAAGAGATATTCTTAAATTCGGCAGCATAATCTCTGAATTTATCATTAGATAAAATTTTAGCTTTTTCACGAGTAGCAATATCTAAAATAAAATGATCTGCATCATTACCTGCTGGAACTTCCTCTACATTTTCACTTTCCAACAATCTTAAAAACCTTTCCTTATCGTCAATGTCATGACGAAGTGATGCATCGGCAATTATTACAAATTCATCTTCACCTTCTTCTAATGCTTTAACAGCAGCAATAATATTAGACATTTGAGGTTGTCCATTTTCATTTTTAACATAATAAGCTACATTAGAAGCATCTACGACCACTTTCATAATATCACCTAAATATTGACATAATAATTAAATCAGTATAATATATTTTTGTATTCTATTATTTAAATTTAAGTTTATAATTCATTTCTTTCATATTTTCCGAATAAAAATTTTTCTCCACCCACATTATTGAGAAAAATTTCAATTTCATCATCTGTAATGTTATACACATTATAAGAGTTCTTGATTTTTCCTCTAAGCTTAGTAGAACAAAGAGAACCTGCATTTACAATAATTGTATCATTTATTTTCCATATATTTGGAACATGCTTGTGTCCTGATAATACCAAATCGACTTCATGTGTGGTTAATGTCTTTAAAATATCCCCTGCATCAGATAAAACATTGCGTTCACGGCCAGTTTGCGGAATAGAAATTACATGATGATGCAAAGCAACAATGGAAAAGTTTTCATTTATTACACATTCATCCAATTGATGTTCCAGCCACATATGCTGAGGATTTCCAATATGTCCCCTATTTTGATCAGGAGAACTGCTATCAAGACCAATTACAGTAAAATCATCACCCATGGTCAATTTCCAACTTTTCTCTCCGATTAACTCTTCAAAGGTTTGATAACCTAAATTACGAGCATCATGGTTCCCAGGAACTGCAAATAATGGAGCTTCAAACATTTCCAGATATTCCTTTGCTTGTTCAAACTCCACATAATAACCGTTGTCGGTTAAATCCCCAGTTAAAATAATCATGTCGGGTTGCAGGTGGTTTATTTCACTTACCGCCTGCATAAAGACTTCTTCATCAAAATCAGATTTGGATGTGTGTAAATCTGAAATATGTGCAATAACGGTCATTTTATCTATTGGTTCAATTTCATGATAGCTTCAGCAAGATCTCCTTTACATTCTTCAAGAGCTACCCTTGCTTCGTCAGCGGATACATTGGCGCTGTTAGCTACCATTTCAACATCTTCGTCTGGAATTTCAACTTCATATTCAAGCTCTACTTCACGAGCTTTACCATCAATTTGGTAAGTTTCCTGACCCATTACATTCATTAAACTTACACTTGGATTATCAATAATTAATTCTTTTTCATCAAAACGGATAATGACTTCACGGACACCTTCAAGCTCTTCCATTTTCATGCCCATTTTTTTCATTTGTCTTTCCATTTGTTTCATTTGTTTTTTATTCATACCAGGTATCATAATATAACCCTCTAATAAAATTAACTATTTATAAATATATTTTTAATTATTATTAAAACTTGCTTAATTTATAAAAAAATAAAGAAATGGATTTAATTTTTAAATCCATACTCTTCGGTTTCAAACGTTTTTGCAACATCCTTCAATACTTCAGGAATATTAATCTGTTGAGGACATTCCTCAAGGCATGCTTCACATTCAATGCAATCGGAAGCTATTCCAACATCTGGAAGCTTTGAATAATTCAGATAAGCATTGCCCAATTGAGTCCATCCAGTATCGTTGAGTATCTTTTCCTTGTTGTATAAATCGAATAGCTTAGCTATGTCAATCTCTTCAGAACATGCATCAACGCAGTATCTGCATTTGGTACAGTCCACCGTAATGTTACTGTTAATAATCTCTGAAACCCTTTCAAGAATCCCATATTCTTCTTCATTTAAAGGATCAGCATTCTTAATTTCATAGATGTTATTTTCAAGCTGTTCCAAACTGCTTGCACCGGTCAAGATAACACAAACATCATCAAGATTGGCCACAAATCTCATCGCCCAGGAAACCACTGACCTATCAGGATTATATTCCTTCATGATTTTTTCTGCTTCCTCAGGAACATCAGCTAAAAATCCTCCTTTATAAGGTTCCATAATCATTACAGGCTTATCATATTTTCTTGCAACTTCCAGACATTTCCGGGATTCAATTCCTTCATCTTCCCAATCAAGATAGTTAATCTGAAGCAGAACAAATTCCAATTCAGGGTGTTCAAAAAGAATTTCCTCTAAAAATTCAGCATTGCCATGAGTGGACAAACCAATATGTTTAATGCATCCCTCTTCCTTTTTCCTTTGGATGAATGAATAAAGGTCAACATTTTTCCAAGCGGTTTCCGTGTACCCGCTTACATTATGAAGCATATAATAATCGAAATATTCAACACCACAGTTTTCAAGCTGTTCGGCAAAAAGCGGCTCCAATTGTGACTCCTCAGTGATTACAAACAAAGGCAATTTTGTTGCAATCTTAAATGAATCCCTAGGAAATCTGTCAACAACACATTTTCTAAATGCTCTTTCCCCAATGCCGTCATGATAGATATATGCAGTATCAAAATGATTGAATCCGGCATCCATATATGCGTCTACCATCTGATTAACCTGCTCATAGTCAATGCTTTTGAAATCGTTTTCATCCAATAGCGGAAGCCTCATCAATCCCATTCCTAATTTAACCATAATTATCTCCTCAATTAATTATTTAGCCCCTATTACATTCTTAACATATGGAATATAACTCAAAATGTGCATAGTTATTAAAGAACTTGCCACAATTAATATAAACATGATTATTACATGACCGTAAAGGTTCTGATATGGTAATATCTTTGCATAGATACATAAAAACATTCCTTGAATCAAATATATTCCATAGCTGTATCTTGCAAGATAAGCCACCAATTTTCTAAATAAGTTCTCAATTAGTTTTATAACATCAAAATTTAAATTGAATTTATTGAAATTCTTAAACAGCAAAAATACTCCCATAACTTCAATAGCCATTGGTAAAGAATACCTGTCTAACGTATACATCTCATTTGGTGAAGACAGATACCATGCAATGACCAACATTGCAACTGCGGACAATATTATCAGACACAAATCAAAATAAGGATTATTCAGAATTTTCCTCTCAGTATGTCTTAAATAATAACCTAAAACCACCAAACCAATTGGGCTTGTGAAATAAGACAATTTGATTGGGAGATTTACTCCCAAAGTGAAATCAAACAAACAAGTAACAAGCCAGATTACCAAAAAGTATTCCGCTTCATACAAATCAGAATTTGCAAGCCATTTATTGAAAATCGGCATTATCAAATAAGTTCCCAAAATCATCCAGAAAAACCAGTACGGCGTAAAACCAGGTGAAGTGGACATGAAAGCCCCATAAATAAATTTAAGTATTGAATATGCATCGAATGAGGTAATAAACTTAAATCCAAAATAATATGAAAGCGATATTCCAACTGCACTCAATATCAAGCCCCAAAATATGAATGGAGCAACAATGCGCGGAATTCTCTTTGCCAGAAATTCCCTGATTGACCAAACACGACCTAATGATAATGCTCCTGCAAGCATCAGGAATAAATCAACACCTATCCTAAAGCAGTTCCCAAGAGCTTGAGAAAAAATCCAACCAAGAGAAGGGATTGAACCGTACTCTGCCATCACATGTACCCTAGTCACTGCATAAACATGGACAACAATAACACAAATGATAGCTAATGCTCTTAAGGCATCGAAATAGAAAATTCTCTTTGATTTGGTTACAGACATGATTAATTACCTTTAGAAATATATTTAAATCAAACATTTAATAATTATTTCTATGACTATCAAGCGATGCAGTTGGGCTGGAGACGATGAAATCTATATCAGATACCATGATGAAGAATGGGGAGTTCCGACACATGATGATCAGGAACTGTTTGAAATGCTTGTTTTAGAATCCTTCCAGGCGGGCTTGTCCTGGATTACAATCCTTAAAAAAAGGGAAAACTTTAGAAAAGCCTTTGACAATTTTGATGTGGAGAAAGTAGCTGGTTACGGCGAGGAAAAGGTCGAAGAGTTGCGCCAAGATAAGGGAATCATCCGCCACAAAGGAAAGATTGCATCAGCCATCAACAATGCACAGATCTTTATTGAAATCCAAGAAGAATTTGGAAGTTTTGATGATTATATCTGGAGTTTTACTGATGGTGAAATAATAAAAGCGGAATTTAAAACCGAATCTGAACTATCTAAAAACATTTCTAAAGATTTGAAAAAACGTGGAATGAAATTTGTAGGTCCGACAATAATCTATTCCTATTTGGAATCAATTGGAATTATTGACAATCACCAGGAAAATTGTTTCAAATTTTAACATTAACATTGAAAAACTTCATTTTGAGTCTAAATTGCCTATAGGATGTATATCCACAATTAAAAATTAAATCAAAAATCGAAAACAATTATGTTAATGTAAGATACTCCCAATTAAACTATAAAATTAAAGCAAAAATAGTGAAAAAATTAACTGTAAATTAAGGTATATGAAAGATAGAATTATACTACTCTTCCAATAATATTATGTTTTTAGGATCTACTTTTAAGTACTTTGGAATCTCAAATTCATGCTCATGAATTTGCTTATCAAATTTCCACCATAAACCATTCGCCAATGTTATTTCCCATTCGAAAGGCATTTCCAATATTGATGCATCAGCAGTGCCCAACACATTAACATCATCTTTTTCAGCGGCAGAAAAATCGTGTGCCCTTATTCCCATATGTGTAATATTCGGTGAAATCTTTTCAGATACTTCAAATGTAGCCCCCCAATCTAAGGATTTAAGATGATAATCATCGATAATTTCGACTTTAGAAATGTTTTTACATCCAGTAAGTCTGGCTACTTGAACTTTTTTTGGATTCTCAAATACTTCATGAGTATCTCCTTTTGCTATGATTTTTCCTTCATCCAATATTATAAGCTCATCGCAAAACTGGAATGCCTCATCACGGTCATGAGTAACCAAAATAGAAAATCCGTCGAAATCTTTTAGTAAATTAACAAGTTCAAGACGCAACTGTTCTTTCAAAAAAGTATCCATAGCACTGAACGGTTCATCAAGCAATATGACATCAGGACCATAAGCCAATATACGGGCTAATGCCACTCTTTGCTGCTGACCACCGGACAATTCTCGAGGATATCTTTTTTCCAGGCCTTCCAAATGAAATCGCTTAATCATTTCAGATACCTTTTTCTCATCCTTATCATGCAACCCAATACCAACATTTTCTTCAACGGTCATATTGGGAAATAATGCATAATTCTGAAATAGATAGCCTACATTTCTTTTTTGAGCTTTTAGATTAATTTTTTTACTGGAATCAAAATAAACTGTTTCTTCATCAGTCCTTAAACTTACAACACCTTTATCAGGATCTACAATGCCCGCAACAGATTTCAAGGTCATACTTTTACCGCAGCCAGAAGGACCAAGAATACCCAAACACCCTTTTTTCAATTCAAAATCGACTTCCAAGTCAAACTCTTTGAGTTTCTTTTGGATATCCACTTTTAACAATTTATCACTCATAATCCATCACACATTAAAAACAGAATATAAAATAAATATATTTTCATCAAATATTAAATTATCTCCATTGCTTTTCCTTGCGTAGGGTAACATAATCCATGATGAAAATAGCTATAAACGCTATGATAACAATGACTATTACATAATCAAAAGCAGTTCCCATATTACCAGCAGCCACTTCTGAGTAAACTGCCATAGGGAGTGTTCTTGTTTGTCCTGCAATATTACCTGCAAGCATGGCTGTAGCACCAAATTCACCTAAACCACGAGCATAAGCAAGAATTCCACCACTAATAATTCCAGGCAACGCATTTGCAAACAAAACTTTCCAAAAAATTTTCCACTCGGACATTCCTAATGTACGAGCGGCATCCAATAAGTTAGAGTCCACCTGTTCAAAAGCGCCTCTAGCAGAACGATACATTAAAGGAAAAGACATGACAACTGCCGCAATGACAGTTGCATACCATGAAAATGCTATTTTCACAGTGAAATAGTCTATGAAAAAACTACCTATTGGTCCTCTAACCCCAAAAATATACAATAAAAAGAACCCCACTACAGTAGGAGGTAAGACTATTGGTAATGTAAAAATACCATCAAGTATGATTTTTATTGAATCATTTTTCATCTTAACGATACCCCAAGCAACAATCAAACCTACGAAAAAGGTTATGAAGATTGATAAGCTTGCGGTTTTCATTGAAATGAAAATAGGGGACCAATCCACCATGTCTTTATCACCTTAACATTTTTTTAATTATTCGCAAAATAACAAATAACGGATCTATTCGTGAAGAGTAAATCCGTATTCAACAAATACATCTTTAGCTTCTTGAGATTGTAAGAAGTCCATAAATGCTTGTGTAGCTTCTGTGTCGTTGGTATCTTTAATTGAAGCAATAGGATAGATAACAGGAGTATCTAAAGCATCTTCAGGAGCTTCACAGATTACTTTAACATCATCAGTTGATAAAGCATCGGTAGAGTATACGATACCGCAGTCAGCAGATCCTTGAGCTACTTGGTTTAATACTGCAGTTACATCAGTACCTAAAGATAATTTAGGTTCGATTTCATCCCACATGCCGAGGTTGGTTAATACTTCTTTAGCGTATTGTCCAGCAGGTACAGATTCAGGGTCGCCGATAGCAATGTTACCTTCAACATCTTTAATATCGTCAAATGAAGTCATGTTAATATCTGAATCAGCAGGTACAATTAAAACAACTTTGTTTTCTAAGAATTGAAGGTTAGTATCATTATCAACAATACCTTCATCTGCTAAAGCGTTCATCTGTTTATTAGCAGCGGACATGAATACGTCTGTTTCTAGACCATTTTCAATTTGGGTTTGTAAGTCCCCACTTGAAGCGTAAGTTGCAGTAACTGTTACTCCAGGATATTTTTCTTCAAACATCGGAATTAATTTATCATCAAATACATTTTTTAAACTAGCTGCAGCAGCTAAGTTAACTTCTTGCCCATCTAAGTCAGGTTCTCCACCGAGGAAATCAAATAAACCTGCGCTTACAACTGAGCTTGCACAAACAATTGCCACTATAGCGATAATAGCAACAATTAACATCTTTTTACTGAATTTCATAGCAATCCTCCTCTTAATAATTTATACAATAGCACCATCAGACATCAAGTAAACAATCAAAGATCAGAAAAAGGTAATTACAAATAATTTTTCTGTGCACATCAACTGGATTCACTTTGAATATCAATATTTATTTTTATTCATATCCAATTGAAACTATAGATAAAAAATTACAGTAAACAAGACAATATTAATAAAATAAATATTCTTTTATTCCATTCTATAATATTCTTACCTTTTTGTTTCTTAATCTTAAATTACCATTTAAATATCATGATTAGTAATTATAAATATAATTAACCATGATATATAAATGTTTACATAACGAATTAAAAGGAACCTTCAAAAACACGCATGCATCGTTTATTTTTCATTTTATGTTTAAATGATTTATTTTAACATGCATCTTTCTTAAAAGCTCCATTTTATATATTCATTGCATTTTTATATGCTTTGAAATATTTTTTGGAAGATATTTTCAATATTTATATTGATGAAATATACTTATTTTAAAGAGATGCTATTAATTTTTAAAAGGAAAATACCCTTATAAAAAAGATAGTAGAGGTTATAAGTTTAAAATTACCAAGTACGCACACTAAATTAGTCCAAATAGACTAATAAAGGTCCTACCATCAAATTTATATCTTCCTATTAATTCATTATTACAATTATGTATTTAGCAATATGAATATATAAATTATCGTGATGAATTATTTAATAATAACTTAATGAATAAATTATATTTTAAATTAAAAATAAAACAAATAAATATACTTAAATTAAAAAAATAATAAAAAATTTCAATAAAAATTTAAAATAAAACAATTTAAAATTTATATAAAAATACGTTATCAACTTATAATAGTTCATAATAAGACCCTTCATCACAAGATCTGCAGACCGGTTTTCCACCCCTAAGAACATGACGGCCATCAGATACCTTTTCACCGCAAACAGAACAGAATACAGTTGTGTAAGGCTTACCAGGCATATCTCCCCTGGATAACTCTATTTTAACTTTATCCACTTTAAATAATTCTTCTGGCGGAGTGCGTCTAAATCGAGCAATCATCTCTTCTTTAGTCTCTTCATCTTTGAATTTCTTGTTTGCATCAGCAATTCTCAAAGCTTCGCCAGTGCCTGTATTACAGAATGTTGCTGCAAATTTCCCATAATACATCTGTTTAAGAGTTCTTTTACCCATAGAACAACCTGTAACTGACTGGACAGCATCAGACATGCACCTATCAATCTCTAAAAAAACAATTAAATTTTTATGCATTTCATTTAATTCCATTCCAAGTAGTTCAAGACCGTACATTGCCAATTTTGTTCCGATAGCTATTCCCCCACAAATATGGCCATGAAAATCAGCTGCTTTTTTTAATTGCTCATCATAATCCTTTTCATTCATCATACCACCTTACAAAGCCTACTATAAATATATTATCTTAAACTAATATTTACATACATTCATTTGAGCCAAGAAACAAAAAAATAGAAATACTCATTAAACAATATATGAAAACAGAGGTGTTAAAATGTCAGACATTCAAAAAATCGACGATTTAATAACAAGAGCAAAAGTATTCTACTTAGCAACAGTAGATGGAGACAAACCAAAAGTAAGGCCGTTAGGTTTCCATTTGTTATATGAAGATAAAATCTACTTTGGAGTTGGAACCTTTAAAGAGGTCTACAAACAAATGCAAGCAAATCCAAATGTAGAAATAGCCGCATGGGATGAAGAACACTTCTTAAGATACTATGGAGTGGCTAATCTAGAGAAAAATGATGCTGTAGTTGAAAAAGCATTTGAGCTTATGCCAGACATCAAACAAATGTACGAAGACAATGGCTGGGAAATGGGCGTATTCTACCTTGACAAAGCTACCGCTGAAATCAGAAACATAATGGCCGTTGAAGAAACCTATACATTTGAATATTAAGGTTAATCAACCTTAATATCAAACATGTTTAATATCCGTATAATCAGATATTTCAGAATTTATTGTACACAAATCATTAATATTTAAATCATGGACATCAACATGTCCTGTGATTCTTGCAAAGGTCTTCAGCTCTTCAGTTGAGACCTTTAAATAATTTTCAACTCTTTTTGATGCACTTTCTATTTTTAACCTTTTTCTTAGTTCCTCGTCTTGTGTTGCAACTCCTACAGGACAATCGCCAGTATCACAAATCCTATATTGCTGACATGCCGCTGCAATCATGGCCCCAGTACCGATGGCTATCGCATCAGCACCCATTGCCAATGCCTTTGCAAAGTCAGATGATACACGCAATCCGCCGGTTATTGTCAAAGTAATGTCGCTTTCATGTTCATCCAGGAACTTGCGAGCCCTTGAAAGAGCATAGATTGTTGGAACAGATGTTGAATCCCTAATCAATTTAGGACTGGCACCTGTTGATCCCCCTCTTCCATCGATTGTAATGAAATCGGGATTGGCATATAATATATGCTCCAAATCGTCTTCAATTCTGCCTGCAGCAAATTTGATTCCGATTGGCCTTCCATCTGAACGTGCCCTTAAATCATCGACCAACTCCTTCAAATCCTCTTTTGTTGAAATGCCAGGAATTGTTGCAGGCGAGTGAATGTCTTCACCGATTGGCTTTCCCCTGACATCAGCAATCTCGGAAGTTACCTTTTCACCCTGAAGCTGGCCTCCAAGACCCGGCTTTGTTGATTGGCCAATCTTTATTTCGATTGCATCCGCATTTCTTAAATTGTCCTCGGTAACGCTGTATTTATTCGGAACATACTCAAAAATGTATTTATATGCATTTTCCATCTCTTCAACCAAGATTCCACCTTCACCACTGCATTGGGCTGTTTTGATTGCGGCACTGCCTTTTGCCAAAGCAATTTTAGTCTCTCTTGATAATGCTCCAAAAGACATATGTGTAATATAAATTGGAGATTCAATGACCAATGGCTTGTCAGCAGTTTTTCCAATGATTGTTTGAGTGTTTACCTCAACATCACCTTCCAAGGGTTGCGGGTTTAGCTGACAACCTAAAATCAGAATATCATCCCAATTCGGCATTGGAAACTCAGTATACATTGCCTCAACAATGGATTTTCCAGATATCGCCATCTGATGGATTGCATCCATTTGCCTTATATCCTTATCGCTTTTTGCATAATTTTTATCATATGCAAGCTCGGAACCTTCTATTTCAGT
>NZ_JBGUWC010000010.1:0-1519 GCF_045220775.1 Methanobrevibacter sp. | reverse complement strand
GGGATTCTGCTTGTATCTGCAGTATTTGTATTGATTTGAAGTATTTTGGCTTCAGGCAGGCCATAACTTTTTAAAACCTTGTTCAATACTTCTACTTTTATTCCATTTTTATTAGGTATGCATATTTTTTTAGCATTTTTAATATATTCCTGAATTTCATTTATCTCTTCAAGAGTATCTCCGAATCTACAGTCATTTTCAGATTCCTCAAATGCATTTCTTATCATCTTTTCAAATGCCATGTTATCATATCTAAAAAAAAGAGATTATATAGTTTGAGGTATCAAATCTAATTTTTCTATAACATTAACAACTTCTGTATAATTACCGTATTCAGGAGATCCTACTCCTTTAACTTCATGAGGATAATTATCAGCTATTACTGTTGCTAAGTTATTTGCTCCTGCCTTAAGTGAAAATTCCACATTTTCAGGACCGACTGTTGGTGTTGGCATTGTAATTGTAATTTCCGGATACATTATTCTGGTAATTGCAACCATTTTTAATTGCTCTTTTAGTGGAAATGCAGGCCAATCTGCCATTGGGGTACCTTCATATGGATTGAAACCCATTATTGGAATTTCCTCCAATGTTTCGAAGTTGGATAAATAACGTAAGTGTTTTATCCTGTCTTCTTTACTTTCACCAAGGCCTAACAGAAGTCCTGAAGATAATCCTATACCTGCATCGCTCACCCTTTTGCAAGTCAATATCCTTTGATCTAGTGAGTCTCCAGGTTTTCTTTGATAGAATACGTCTTCGTTTATGGTTTCCAGATTACAACAAATTGTATCTGCCCCTAATTCTGCCAAGTCTTGGACTGATTTTTCAGTTAAATCTCCACCAACATTGACAAGAATTTCTAGGTTTGAATTTTCTTTTACAATTCTACAAGCGTTCACTGCTTGTTTTCCTTTATAGCCGTATCCTCCAGAACAGCTTACACGTGGAATATGTGCTTCTTCAATGGATTTGACAGCAGTTAATATTTCATCGTTGGATTTGTAAAATGCATTGAAATAACCCTTTTCAGAAGTTTCTTCGGCAAATCCGCAATATTCGCATCTAGGTTGGATTTGGCATTTGTTAGTAAGATGTACTGTAGATGTTAATTTGATCATTTTTGATTGATTATCTCTTATATCGCACGCTATCTTGAATAATCTTTCCAAATCTTCATCATTCTCGATATTTAACAATTCTAAAAATTCATCATCAGTTAATTCTTGTCCTTGTTCTGCTTTATTTAAAATTTCATCAATCAATTTTACACCAACTTTATATAATATATATCTGTAACTTAACTTATTTTTTAATGGCTATTTTTCATAACAATTAAAAAATAAGTTAAATTAATTGTTGGAATTTATCCAACAATCTAAACTTATTCTTGTTCGTCTTTACCTAAATAATCTAACATAGTAGGTACGAGTTCTGCTAAGGAACCGAAGTTCATTGAGTCTGCGGTACCTAATAATGCAGCTGGGTTTAAAGCTTCATCCATTTTGTCGATACCTTC
>NZ_JBGUWC010000009.1:0-7356 GCF_045220775.1 Methanobrevibacter sp. | reverse complement strand
TTTACTTTCATTAATAGTACTGCTGGTAATGCTTACAGAAATGGTGTTTGGAATATTGGAACCTTAGCTCCTGGTGCTTCAAGAACTTTAGTGATTTATTCTCATGCGGATACTAATGGTACTTTCACTAATGAGGCTAATGTTACTTGTATTGAACCTGAATGGAATTACGCTAATAACTATGATAATGCTACTGTAGTTATTTCAAATAATCCGGATCATAATAAGACTGCTAATGTGACTGTGACTTTGCGTAACGATACAGTTGAATATTATTTAACTGTTACTAACGTTGGTGATGCAATGTATATTAAGAACATTACTCTTATTGATGATTTGCCTTATGGTGTGGATTATATTGATACTATTAGTGTTGATAATGCTAAAGTGGTCCGTAATGCTACTTTAAGTAATAATAATAAAACTATTACTTGGGTGATTACTAATATTCCTGCGGGTAAAACTGCGGTTATTACTGTTTTGGCTCGTGCTACTGAGTTTGGTATTCAGGAGAACAATTTAACTATTAATTATCCTGATGGTCATAACAAAACTGTTAACTGGACTATTGAAGTTCAAGGTGTTGATGTGTCTGTTGTTAAGACTGTTGATAATGCGACCCATTTCGTGAATGATACTGTTGTTTGGACTATTGTTGTATCTAATGCTCCTAATGCTACTACTGCAACCAATGTTGCTTTGAAAGATCTCTTACCTACAGGATTTGCTTTGATTAATAGTACTGCCGGTAATGATTATTCAAATGGTATTTGGAATATTGGAACTTTAGCTCCTGGTGAAGTGAAAAATTTAATCATTTATTCTCGCGCTACTGCTGAGGGTAATTTCACTAATGAGGCTAATGTTACCTGTAAAGAACCTGAATGGAATTACACTAACAACTATGACAATGCAACTGCAACCGTTTCATTGCTTCCACCTCCTATTAAGGTGGTTAATAATACTAAACCGTTCTATCATGAGAATGTCACTTATAATTTAACTGTTGTTAATAATGCTGACTACATGTTTATTAAGAATGTGACAGTCTATGATATGTTACCTGATGGTTTAGAGTTCCTTGAAACAATTGACATTATTAATGCTGATGTTGTTGTCAATACTACTGTTAACTCTAAGAATAATATCAGTTGGGTAATTAAGAACATTCCAGCTCATTCAACCGCAATTATAATGGTCAAAGTTAAAGTCAACGCTGTTGGAAACTTAACAAACAATGAGACAATTGTTTATCCTGACGGTTCTAACAAGACTGTAAACTGTACTATTGATGTTCAGCCTATTGTAGACGTTTCCGTTGTCAAGACCGCTGAAAAAGGAGTTTACTTCGTTGGCGATGTTGTTGTATGGACTATTAAAGTGGCTAACGCTTTCAATGGTTCTGCTGCGACTAACGTCAAAATGAATGATGTCTTGCCAAGTCAATTTACTTTAATCAACTACACTGCAACCAAAGGTACTTATGCAAACGGTGTCTGGACTATTGGAGCAATGGGCAATGGTACTGAAGAAACATTAACCATCTATTCCCGTGCAATAGCCAAAGGTACTTACACCAATTATGCGAACGTTACCTGTAAGGAAAAAGAGTGGAACTACACTAACAACTTCGATAACGCAACTGTAGATGTCAACAAGAATCCTGATATCAACAAGACTGTTAACGATACCACTCCATTTACTCACGAGTTTGTGGAATATTACTTAACAGTTGAAAATACAGGTAGTATTGACTACACTAACAATTTAACCGTTATCGACAGCTTGCCTGAAGGTTTAGTATATGCGAACGAGTATAAAGTAGATGGAGCTAAATTAATTAAATTCGTTGCTGATGGTCAAAAACTTTATTGGACTATTACCAATATTTCCGCTAATTCCAGTGCCGTAATCACTGTTAAAATATTGGCTGATAAAGCTGGAGACTTAGTCAACAATGGAACTCTTGTACCTCCTTACGGAAACAACATTACCGTAAACTGTACTATTACTCCAATTCCACGTGCAGATTTAGAAATTGTCAAATTGGTATCACAAAAAGTTTCCCATTATAACGACAGAGTCATCTGGACTCTCATTGTCAAAAACAATGGTCCTGATACTGCTGAAAATGCAGTCGTGTCAGATAAACTTCCTGCCGGAATAGTTTATGTTTCAGATGATTCAAAAGGCGCTTATAACCATAAAACAGGTATTTGGAAATTAGGTGACCTTCCAGTAGGACAATTCAGAATCCTGAACATTGTGACAACTGTAAAAGTTACTAACAGAACTATTATTAACTTTGCAAACGTAAGTTCCGATACTCCTGATCCTAACATGACAAACAACAAATGTAACAATTCAACTACAGTTCCTCCTGAAGCTGATTTAGTACTTACTAAAGATGTTAACAATAAGAGAGTTACTGTTGGAGACAAAGTTACATTCACAATCGTTGTTTCAAACTTAGGACCGGATACTGCAGTAAACACTCGTGCATATGATGTCTTGCCTGATGGTTTAAAACTCATCAGCTTTAAAGTATCCAGAGGCAGTTACGATCCTGAGACAGGTATTTGGACAATTGGTGACATGAAAATGGGCGAAAGGGCTTCCCTTACCATTGTTGCTGAAGCATTGATTACAGGTGTTATTGTCAATGAAGCGTATGTTGAAAGTGATACTTACGACCCTAACATGACTAATAACTATGACAATGCAACTGTAACAGTTGTGAAAGATTATAACCCTCCACATTTGCATGAAACAGGTAATCCGATTGTGATGGTACTTTTATCAGTGCTTGCAGTTGTTGGCATATCATTAAGAAGGAAATATTAAACACATTATGGGAAATTAATTTTTCCCATATTTTTTATTTTTTGCCGAAATTTTTCGATTAAATTTAATGAGAATAATCTCTTAAAATTGAATATTTTTTCCATAAAAGTATTGCTTTCATAACACGTGTTTTTTAGTATATTTTTTTACCAAGCATTTTTACCTGAATATCAACTGTTCCATCTATATGTAATTATAGCAAAATGACTATTTTGTAAATTTTAATGTTTTCAGGAATTCCTTCGGATTCCAGATCAGTTTTGCATCACATCTTTTTGAGGATGGGTGAATTTAAAAGTTGGAGCCCTACTTGAAAAAAATTAAGATAATATTTAATGATTCCATGATTTTGTTATGTGTTTGTATGATTCAATAATATATTATCTAAAATATGTCAATTTTTTTCTATTGATTGAAATGTGATTTTGTTTTTTTTAAAATTTCATTCAAAAATCAGCAGTTGATTTTGCGGAAATAAATTTTTATCAAAAAATTCATTTTTATATTTTTTAACTTTTTGAAATCATCATTAAAAACTTTATAAAATACGGTAAAAAAATGCAATAGTAAAATATTTATTACTGAATTAAAAAAATTAATCTTACACGTATGTTAGATTGTAGAGAATATAATCGATGTATGTGTTAATGAAAATTTTATTGAAAAATAGTATAAATGAAATTTAATGAAATAAATCATTTCTGATTAATTTCGGAGATGTAAGGCTTTTAACCAATAGTCTTATTCGTGATTTATTCGCGTTTCAGTTCTAGGATACTAAACCTAGCTAAAAAATAATTATCCAGTATTATTTAACCAATCTTGGTCCTTGGGTTGAATATTACGGAGTATTTAAATAACTATTTGATTTAATTCGCATCAGCCGTTTAAATACCTTATGGTTTTTTAATGGCTGATTAATAGTTATTTATCTTGTTTTGCTATTTTTATAATGATCTTTTGCTTTTTTTATAATGTCTTTTTTGGATTTTAGGATGAAATCAATAAGTTTATAATGTATGAAATACTTAACATTAGTTTGCTACTATGTGGCATTTCATTAAATTTTTCATTCTATTTTTTTGATAAATAGTTTTCATTATAAAAAAAATTTCAAAAATTTTGTATTTCATTAAAAAACTATACACTATTTTGATAAAGACTTTTCATTATAAAAAAATGTTAGACAAATAAAAATTTGTTTTAAATGTGAGGTAAATTTATATGAAGAATACGCGAAGTTTACTTTTCATTTTAATACTATTTTTAATAATATTTTCAACTTCGTTTGTAAGTGCAAATGATGATATAACACATACCGATACGAACGGGGATACGCTTTCCGTTTCGGACGGAGAGGTAATTGATGAAAATAGTTTAAATGAAATAAACTTGGATTCAATTGACCAATCATCAGATTCTGCATCGGACCTAGTAGATGATGCACAAAACACGGATGAAATTGAAGATGATGGTTGTTTAACTTATAATGAAAAAGCTCCCGTATTGGGGGTAAATAATGATGAACCAATCCTAGGTAGGGATATCCATGCTGATTCAAGCAATAATTATTGGGCAACTGCCTGGGATGTTATGTATGCGATTTTTAATACAGCCCAACCTGGAGATACAATTTATCTTGATGGTGCAACAATCTCTGGTACGGCTACTCGTCAATATTGGCAACCTACAAGTGTAAATGGAGTTACCATTTATGGTGGAAGCTATCCTGGTGACCCTACAATGGCAACATTCACTGGTAATGGTTATGCTTTGAACTTTGGTAATGCTAACTTAGATGGTGTTAGATTTGAAAATATGAAATTTAAGAATTCCATGCTCTGGTTTGACGGTGGTGGAAGTCTTACCAATTGTGTATTTAATAATCTTCAATGCGCAGAACAGGGAATCTGTTTAATGGGTGATGGAAATAGTAATAGAAAATATACAATAACTAATTGTAATTTCACTAATCTGCATCATATTTTCGATCCTGAAGTTGGAGCTTCACACGTTGATTGGCAAGGTCGACCAGACCCATATGATGAATTTGATGATGGGCATGGTCAATTGGTTGCCGCATTCGGTATTTACATGGATCATTGTCGTTTTGAAAATACTTCATCCACTCACCACGGTGGTGCTATATGTATTGCTGACGAGTCAAGATGGGGTAGTGGACATCTTGCCAGTGAAATATACTATACAGATTTCATAAACGTCACATCTAAATGGTTTGCGGTATATATTCACGCTAACTTTTCAGATTCTCTACAGCAGGACCATATTTCTCCTGCCTATGAAATAGTTGACCACTGTAACTTCATCAACTGTTCAGGATCCGAAGAGTATGGTGCCGCTTTAGGTATAAGTCACGATAATTTAACTGTTAGAGATTGTAATTTCATAAACAACACTGGTGGTCAAGGTGCTGCAATCATGGTTGGTGGTTTAACCAATGAAGATGGTACCATTGACGACACTGCATTCAACGGTAGGAATACGAAAGGTAACAATATAAGTGTTATAAGATGTTACTTTGAAAACAACACTGTTTCCGCACACAGTACTGCTTTTCCTGCAAGTCCGGGATCTTCCGGTAATGCTGGTGCAATCTATGTATTCGGTAATGATACCAGAATCATAGATTCAGTCTTTAAAGAAAATGTTGCGGGCAGCGGTGCTGGTGCTGCTGTTTATATTGTTGGTTTAAGAACTAATATTACCGGTTGTGAGTTTTATAATCACACAAGTGAAAACGGTACTGTATATGTTCTAGGTAACGATACAAAAATCTATGATTCAATATTTAAAGATAACAATGCTACTAACGGTGCTGGTGTTTACATTGTAGGTCAAAGAACCACAATATCTGGTACTGATTTTGACAGCAACAATGCTACCGAAGGAGGAGCAGGTGTTTACATTAAAGGGGACAATACTTATATTGTATCCGACTCTACTTTTGAAAACAACTTGGCTACTGATGGTGGTGCTGTCTATATTGTAGGTAGCGGTACCCATATTGAAGAATCTGAGTTTGACCATAACAATGCATCCAATCAGGGTGGAGCAGTATTCATCAAAGGGGATAATTCCTATATAAGTAAAAACACTTTTACTAACAATACTGCTGTTCCTCAAGATAATACCTCTTCCGCTACTACCGGTTTAGGTGGAGCATTTTATGTACAAGGAGACCATACTCAAAGTGGAGAAAATACATTCACCCACAATAAAGCTCGTAACGGGTCTGCGATTTATACAAGCGGCAATGACTTCAAGCTTTATTGGGATAACTTTAATGAAAATCAGGCTTGGAGTTACCTTTTAATTGTCACTCCTAAACCTGAAGAAAGCTTCTACAATCAAAGTGACGTTAATATTACAGTTTGCCATGTTGGTGGGGACAACATCATTAATGCGATTCACAATACTGCATCAAATGACCAGATAACCTTCCATGAGGTAACTTACAAAAACAGTCATGGTGATATTGTAAGGACTGGATGGGAAGAACATCCTGTAGAAGGTGCGGAACAAAGTCATAATGGTACAGTAACATATCAGGATGACCGTGAGAATGTTCAAAAGATAAACATTACTAAAATCTTAGATGAAAATGGAAACAATATACTCATTGATCAAGGTTATCCTAACGGATGTGTGCTTTACACCAATATTACTGGGGAAGTCAGACTTACACTTAAAAAACCTATTAAACCAGGTAATTATACTGTCTATGCTGAACACCCAGAAGATTGGAACTATAAGTATATTTCTAACTCCAGCAAATTCAGAGTCATTCCTATTGTAGATTTGATTCCTAACAAAACATCTGATAAAAACGAGTATAACGTTAGCGATATAGTAATTTGGACCATTAAAGTTCACAGTGCTGCCAACGGTACTAATGCTACAAACGTAACTTTAAAAGATGTTTTACCGTCCGGATTCTCTTTCATTAATGCTACTGCAACCAAAGGTAATTATAGTAATGCAACTCACCTCTGGACAATTGGAAACATGACCAATGGTACTACTGAAACATTAAAAATTTATTCCCGTGCAATAACTAACGGAACTTTCACAAACAATGTTACCGTTAATTCTACTGAGCATGATTGGAATGAATCCAACAACATTGCTAATAAGACTGTAATTGTTCATCCAATTTGTGATTTAGTAATCAATAAGACTGTTAGTGATAAGGTTATTAACTTGAATGAGACTGTTTCCTGGACAATTACTGTTGTTAATAATGGTCCTTCCAATGCTACTGACGTAGTCGTTACTGATACTTTGGATGATGGTCTTGAATTGCAAGGTAGTTATGATAATGTTGAAGTTAATGGTCAAGTGTTAACTTGGACAATTGGTGCTTTACCTGCTAATGAGTCTAGAACTTTGACTATTACTACTAAAGCAACTAAAGAAGGTAAATTGAATAACACTGTTCATGTTGATACTACTACTAATGAGACTAATAAGACTAATAATGATGCTAACAAT
>NZ_JBGUWC010000008.1:0-1879 GCF_045220775.1 Methanobrevibacter sp. | reverse complement strand
GAAGGCTTTAACAGTGGTTTCCCTAATATTCTAAGTGTTGATGTAATTGATGATTCTCATGCGGAAAACAAGACCGTTGGAGACTACTTCGGAACCAAGGTGGTATAATGGGTGCTGAATTAGTTAGAGTTGGCAAATACTTAGAAGATTCCATTGAAAAGTATAGGGAATCTTTTTATGAGGAATTACGTAAGAAAGAAGCTGAAGAAGAATATGATGAGGAAGAACTCCAAAAAAATAGATGGAGTATGGTTGCTTTACAGAAAGTTAATAGGGATTTACATTATCCTTCCTCTTTTGAAAGGTTCCATCTTATTTCTGACATGTTAGCTAGAAATAGGGATGATGGTTATGATACTGAATTTGTATTCTTAGATGGTTCTGTGATGACTATTCAACCCGACATGCTTGCTGATTTTAGAGATGGTTATCTGGTCATATTCAATAAGGAATATTCAGAAGAGAATCCAACTATGATGCCTATTGAAGATTCTGCTTTTAATTTATGTAATCTTAGGGAGGTCCATACTTTAAGGTAGGATAAATTAAATTTTTATCCTACTCTTTTATTTTTTTTAGGAGGTATATTTATGGTTGATATTGATGTTGTTTGTGGAAAATATTTTGATGGCCATGTTAAACCTAAGCATTTGAATCCTTTTGATGAGACTACTCCGGAGGGTAATCATATTCAAGGATATATCTGTGTAAAACCGAATAGGTATATGGGTTCTATGTTGATTACTCATGTGAATGGTGAAGAGACTAATCAATTTATACAATCAATGCCAAAACTTCACTACTTCAGAGACTCTAGAGATATAGGAACTGAAACAGTTAGTTACTGTTATGAAAAATTAGACGGGACATGTTTAATATTATATCCCTTAAAAAATAGTCAAAGTGAAATAATTGAGATTGTCCCAAAAATCCGGAACCATCCCATAATGCCTGCGCATTTCAGGGAATTATTCAATAGAGTAGATCAAAAACCAATCAAAGATTACTACAGAAAGAATAAAGGCATATTAATATTTGAATTATACGGTATTTTAAACCCTCATCAAATCTTACATTATGATGTTGGAATTGGGATTAAACTGTTAACCGTGTATGATTATAATATGTTCTGGAAACCTGATGATTATAAGCATTATGGTTTTGAAATCCCTGATTTAGTATTCAAATTATCTCATGTGGATACGGAATGGGTGTTGAAAGTTACTAGTGATAAGTTTAAGCATTATCTTGGAAGGGAAATTTATATTTCTCCGACTAATATTGATGCAATTGATGGGATAAAAGATGTCCTTGAAAAATTAAACAAGGAATACCATGAGTATAATAAGATTAATGCAATTGAAGGTGTGGTTATCTACACTAGTGATTCTAAGTGTAATCCTAGAATGTTAAAATGTAAACCTCGTGATATTGAAAGGGAACACCGCAGCCAAAATGGTGTGCCTCGCAGAAGCATTACCAAAGAAGTATTGAAATACTTCGATGAGTATGGTGATGAAAAAATTAAAGAAATTTATCTTGAAGATGAGAATCATCATACTGAATTTATTTACAGGATGTTATCTGAAGAGTATCCGATGGAGTTAATAAAATTAAGTAGTAAAAAGATTGAACGTGTTTTCATGCAGATATGGGAAGCTCGTCAGATACCTGAATCATTATATGATATTAGTGACCAGTTAATCATTGATAATCCTGATGCAGACATTACTACTTTGATGAGGGAATTTGCTAAAAAATATCCTATGAAAAAGAAACAAGCGAATACTGTTTATGGTATTTTGAAACGTAAAATGAAAAAACAAGGAGACTAAAATTTATGAGTAAAAAAGATGTTTACACTGTTAGACGTGTTCCA
>NZ_JBGUWC010000007.1:0-2730 GCF_045220775.1 Methanobrevibacter sp. | reverse complement strand
CATACGCATACAACACCGAAATCTCTCTAAGTGAGCGTTTGCGAGCCTTGTAAGAATATGACGATAAATCATTGACAGTACTTGTATTGTTAACTTCCAGAGATTTTAACACTCGTTGATAACAGAATTGATTTTATGAACTATTGGAAACTTTTTCAATTCTCGTGACAGTTTTGCATAAATCCAATAATCGAAGAGTTGCTTCTTCACGTGAAATATGAAAGCATTCAGATAATATAATTTTTTGTTTTTTGGTAAGAGGGTAGCTCAAATGGTATCCTCCTTCTAATTGTCTGCTGATTTCAATTTTTTCCAACTCACCAAGTATTGCCGGAACTGTCAATTCATTGCTTCTTATTTGAGTATTCCCCTGACAGTCCATAAGGCTATTATAAATTTTATTTCTTACAATTTCGGCAACAAATCCAATCCATTCCTTGGTATCTTTTGATGATTGAGATTCGACCCTGTAGCAGTTATTACCCAGAAAAGATTTATCAATCATAAAGAGTTTTTCGCTAGAATCTCTGCCTTTGTAAAGTTTTAAAGCTTCTTCAGCTGTCATTTCGTTTGATGTAATAATGCAAAAATACCCGTACCAGAATTTCTCATCTTCTATGGCACGATTATTAGCCGTGAAGGATACAAGTTGATTCTGTTCATCGAACTTTAAATTGAAATATCTTCCGAATCCATCCAGATTCGAACTCATGACTTTTTTATCAAGACATTTTCCAAGCTCTTTTTCCCATCTGGATATTTGTTCCTCAAGTTTTCTTCGTTCAACGGCTGCAACCAGTTCATTATAATAAACATGAACAAAACGGGGGCGATCCCGTTTATCATCCTCAAATATTTTCTTTTTAATGGTCGTACCTTGGAGCTGAAATTTTTTAATTAAAAATTCTCTTTCAAGTTCAAATGTTCCCATAGCTTCTTCTATCAGATTACGAATGAACTCAACCTTTCCTTTTGCCATAATTACAAAATCGTAATTATGAAGATCCATGAAAAAGAGATTCTCCTTAGCAAAATATCCTCGATCTAAAATGAATCCAATGTTACGGTATCCATATGAAACAGCTTTCTCTACCATATGGGTAATCATTGATACATCTACAATACTTCCAGGATATGATTCATAAAATAATGGTTCTCTGAAAGTGCAATCGTATGCAATTCCCTGATTAATTATCGGTATATCTTTTTTTCCATCTTTGGGTTTCCCGAATTCAACCATTTGAATATCACCTGCGGTACTGTGCCGGTTGGTAGAATCATACGATACATAAATTTTCTCGCGTTTATTACGTGCCTGATTCCATAGATTAAGAAAACTCTGTCTATGATCTACTGTTAGATTTTCAATCATATTACCTATATAACTGTCGCTGAAAATGTTCATTTCCGGCGTGAACAACGGATGTTTAAACGCGTAATTCGGATAGTGCTGTGCTACATTTGAACCGCAAATAATTTCATAAGCTACAAGGTCAAGAAATAATCCTGCATAGACATCATTAGGTATAGCTGTTTTGAGATATTCATCGATTTTGTAATCATGAATAATTTTATCCAAAACAATGTAAGTTCCTGCAGACAGAGAGCAACTGCGATCACAACTGACAGTATCAGCCATATGTTCCATTCCGAAATACTTTGGATAATATTGATTAGGAAGCATCATTTTAGGATTACCCTCAGACAACTTACCTATACACTGACGCAGAGGAGTCGTATGCTTTGTACTAGGGTTGTATTTACGATCATACTCAAAATAAACATATGTAGTTGACTTAATCTTTTTTAGTGTAATCTTATGGTTTCCCTCAGGGAAAATTACCGGTATTTTCTTATTCATAGCTTGTATATCACGAGTGTTAAATAACACTCATAGTATATCAAAAATTAAACCGATGTCCAAGGAAGAACATCAGTCAAACCTTTATAAAGTCACATTATTTTGAGTGGTATTACTGAATAAATCTTTTTTAGTGTTAAAATCCTGAGAAGTTAACATAAGGATTCCGGCAATATTCTTATTGCAAACAATGTCAAGCAGTATATACTAATACAACTGTCCGCAGATGCCGTAACGGTATCGCAGCCGTTACTGTCTTTCAGTCCGGTCATGCCTGCGGAAATTAAGGTAAATATCTCAGTAAATGTTATCAGAGTAAAAAGTCTTTTGTCTGACTCGTGTTTTGCCTGTAACATTAAAGAATGTGTTTACCTCGGTTTTAAATATATGTAGAAATTCAGAATCAGGAGACGGAAGGTGAGTCCTGCCGTTATTCCTTACGGATGACATCGGAAGATATTTATGAATGACATTATTGAAAATGAAGTTGAAAGCAAGAAGTTCCACAAAGAGAATTTTCCCGAAGATGTAGAAGCTGAAATTGTCAGTGAACTTGAAACAATTAATGATGTTGTTCGTTATGTTACCAGTTATCTGATCGAAAACAACGTGTATCTGGGGCATGGTACAGAAAGCTACTGGGACGAGGCTCTTTATCTCGTTCTCTGCCTTATCAATCTGGATCCGCCGGGAGATCCTGAAACAATGAATGCCAAGCTTACCGACAGGGAAAAGAGAAACATCGCCAGAGCCCTGACCATCAGAGTAAGAGACAGAGTACCTACCGCTTATCTTACAAACAGAGCCTGGTTCTGCGGTATTGAATTTTATGTCGACGAGAGAGTAATCATTCCTCGTTCTCCGATTGG
>NZ_JBGUWC010000006.1:0-1639 GCF_045220775.1 Methanobrevibacter sp. | reverse complement strand
TAGGATTAGCTTTAAATCTAACGGCATGACTCATTAAGTGAGCAGGGAATTCAGAAGTCATTCTTCCTCCATCTCTATATCCCCACAGTAAGTGAGCGGTGTGTCCATCGCTATCAATCTTCACTAATCCAAGATTGTTTTCTGGATCTTTGATAACATTTTTGAAATACTTGCCTGTTCCAGTAACTAAGAAATATTTATTTCTTAAAACCTCATCAGCGGTAAATCCTAATTCTAAATCTCTAAGAAAAACATCTTTAGGGAAATATTCTCTAACAAATTGTTCATCGATTAAATATGAAATGTTTCCACCATTTCTTTCATCCCATCCTTGATGATACATGTTGTCAGTAATTTCACTGACTTCTTTGACAAATTTTGATTCTACAAAGTCCATAATTAAGCCTCCTTGAAACTTTTATCAATAAACATTTCCATTTTCTTTAATACAGGTTTACTAACCTTAAACATTGGAATTACTGGGAATGTGTGCATCATATTATGATAGATATCTAATTCACATTCCCTTCCATATTCATCCATTCTTTTTTTGAAACTAACTGAATCATCATAGAGAGATTCACTATCGCTGACGATGACATAACTTTTTGGAAAATTTGAGAAGTCACCATTTAATGGTGAATAATTAGGAAGTTTTAATTTTTCAATATCATTTTCTTTTAAATATATGTCTCTCACTTCTTCGATGAATGTTTCTCCATCCACCATACAATCGGTAGGATTGTTTTTAATAAATGACTCAGTTTTTTCAACATATTGTAATGTTGGTGATAACAAGATGAATGATGCTGGTAATGGCGTCTTTTTCTTATTGACTTCTAGAAGTGTAGCCACGACTAGATTGCCTCCCGCACTATCACCAATCATCGTGATGTTTTTAGCGTCATATTTTTCTAATAGTTTTTGATACGCTCTAACACAATCATTTAATCCTTCTGGATATGGATGTTCTGGCGCTAAAGCGTAATCAACCGCGTAGACGTTATATCCATAGTTTTGCACTAAATATAAGGTGAACATCCTTTTTGAAGCAGGAGAACCAAAGCAGAATCCACCACCATGAATGTAATAGATGATTTTATCTTTCGCGTTTTTCTCACTAATTAGATATTCACCTGATTCATCTTGAATACATTTAATACTTCGAGGAATCTTTTTAATCTGTTTCTTTTCGTTTTCACGATTAGATGTGTAATCAATTCCTGTTTCGCGGTGATAAGTGTGTTTTTGTTTTCTAATAATCTTTTCTGCGATGAGATAAACAATGTCCATATTATTTAACTAATAGTTGATATTTCCCTGGTTCTAATTGTTCTAATTTATCTTTATAGATAAATGTCGCTTTTGTGTTAGCTGGAACTTCAATGTCAAAGATAACTTGATCTTTTTCTTTCTTCCAGCTTACTTTGACTTCGCCATATAAACTGTTATAACTACCTTTTGTGAAGCCCACTCCATCACCGACAACTGGTGAGATTTCAAATGTGTTTTCACCTTTAACTTTGATACCTAACATGGATTTATATAACCATTCCACCATCGCACCTTTGGAATAATGGTTTAAAGAGGATATACCTTGTTGAGCTTTTGGTCCTTCCCAGCCCTCCCAAATAGTGCC
>NZ_JBGUWC010000005.1:0-6409 GCF_045220775.1 Methanobrevibacter sp. | reverse complement strand
CAGTCTCGCCTTTGTCTCCTTTACTGCCTTTCGCACCAGTATCTCCTTTAACACCTTTATCACCAGTATCACCTTTATCTCCCTTGATTGAACCTGCATTTGCCCAGCCGGTTCCATCCCAATAATAATAGCTGCCGTTGACAATATAGGCATCACCTAAACTGCCTGAAGGGTGAAGTTGAATGAACTCATCATAAGTAGTGTAATGTCCTTTTATTACTGTTCCGATACCAATGTCTCCGGTATCACCTTTAGGGCCAGTATCACCAACTACACGGCCTATCTCTATCCATTCTGTATCAGCCATTTTAATCCCTGCTCCATGGTTCAATTAAACATTCTCTAAATCTTATTTTTCCGCCGTAATCGTAAATCATGAATGCAGGAAAGACCGTTTGCATATTGGCTATCGCATCTGGAAGTGAAGAGCTTTCATAACTATAATAAACAGTATCATTCCAATAATGTGAGATAGTTGCCTTAACATAGGAACCATCGTACCATAATTCAAATTTAAAAGCACCATTCAATGTTAATTGTCCGCTACTTGTATTTATCTCATTTATTGTATGATTTGTTCCGGAATATTTCAGACCCTTTTTGCCAGGATATGCTCCAAGTTCGAGAATCTTATTGTCACGATAATGAGATAGATTTTTCGAATTCAAAAGACAGATTCCGCTTGCCCATCCGCTTGATGAGGAATACATTGGACTTACAATAGCTGAAAAGTGAATTCCAGTATCCGTTAAGTCAATCCCATCAAGCAAACTGGTTGGTATCATATATGCTGCCTGTGAAGATCCATATGTTTTTGAAACTTCAACACCGTTGGCATAATCATAGTCGCTGTTGAATTCATCAACTTCAGTAATGGTGATGTTAGCTGAAGATGGATATTTAACAAGGGTATATGACTCAGAACTTACATCATACTCGTCTTCATATCTAAAAGCCAGTACTTCCAATTCCAAATCAATTCCTATAAAATCATTAACTAATGCTTTGATTGATAATGTATCTCCGGCGTTTTCTGGAATGTATGAGCAGCTGGCTTGCCCATTATCAAATAATGAGGTTAAATGAATTTCACTTCCACCGTTGACGCTGATGAAGAAATCCGCAACACTACCGTCTGGCAATTCCTCATCATCATCTGAATCCTTATAAACTTTAACGTAAACAGGTTGGCCTACTGAAGCAAAATCATTATACGCTCCGCCAGGAGTCCCGCTTGTTGGATGAATCAGAAACCAAACCCGTCTTGCCAATGTGAAAACATCATCATCATTATAATAGACTATACCGTGATGTGTTAACAATTCCCTTAATGCATTCCGTATATTTGTTAGTTTTGTATTTGTACTTATTACCTCACTTGCAATTGACATTAACAAATCCTCCTTTATAGTATATTTAATCTGCATGGTGATGCCAGGTATAATCTTGGAATATATGAAAGTCTTCCAAGGTTGTTTCCATAGCTGACAAAACCGAATTTAAGATCAGCACTATCATATCCTTGAGGCAGATCAGATAAATCAAACCAATCATTCCATAGGAATTTCTTATCCTTAAACCAGTATAATTCCAAATGATCACCATTATGCAGCAGTTTTAATATGAATTTCTGATTTGCAGAATCATAAGTCCCATAATCCATTTTTGTTATTGTTGGACTTGTACTGTTATTGAATATTGCATATGCTGGATGATATGTTCCCGAGTCCAGTGTAATTCCAATGTAAAATCCCGTCATGCCGGAACCTGCAGTTGGAAGGCCATAACTGAATCCTACTCCAGAAAATCCTCCATTGTTGTAGTTTTGCATGCTTCTTCCATAGACCACCAAATCAAAATCATCAGTTGGATTAACGGTTCCAGTATTAAATTTGCCCCATGAAGTTGACGGTCCGCTTGATGTTTTTGATAATGATTGAAGATACCAATTGTCAGTATCTGAATATGGTGTAGGATATGCAGTATTCCATCCAAGATAATCAGAGCCCGTAACTTTAACGCATTCGCCTAATTTATTGTTAGTGAATGTTGTACTTCTCTCGATTACCCATGCTGGGGGACTATTGATTAAACTAATTAACCTGGTAATTGAATCATTGCCTGAATAGCTAGTGCTTAAATCATCCAGTTCATTTCTAAGCAATCCTCTCAGATTAGTCAATCTTGCATTTAATTCCTGTTCGTTTTCTAATATTTCTGAAAGGTCGGGAGCTATAAAACTCATGGTTAATCAGCTCCCAAGTAATGTTAAATTAGCATTTTGTGCGGATGTTATTGTTCCTATTTGATTGCTGATGTTTTGTATGGCGGTAGCTATTGCATTGTTAGTTACTGCATTTGTAGAGTCTGTTGTATCCAAAGCTGAGACAAGATTGACCGGACCTGCAGGGCCTGTTGCACCGGTAGCTCCAGTATCACCTTTCGGTCCTTTTATTTCGCTGAGATATAGGAATACTTCATCTTCACCTGAACCGAAATAGATAAAGCCATGTGCTGAATCTTTTATTATTCTTACATTGTCCCCGTCTGAACCTGTATCTCCTTTAATATTTCCTACATTTACCCATGACATCATTTATCACCTTTTTTTATAAAAAAAGGAAGTGCCAACATTTACGGCCGGCACTTCCTTTAGGGAATTTATGGAATTAGTTTCTTATTGGAAAACATAAAGTTCTCCGCCAACAAGATATGCATCACCGGTTGTACCAGTCGGATGTGCTGCAATCAAATCAGCATAACTGGCATAACTTCCTTTGATGATGGTGCTGTATCCTTGAGGACCCATTTCACCAGTATCCCCTGTATCACCTTTAGCACCGGTATCTCCTGTGTCTCCTTTGGCTCCAGTATCACCTTTTTCTCCAGTGTTACCAGTATCTCCTTTGGCTCCGGTATCACCGGTTTGTCCTGTGTCACCTTTTTCACCAGTTGCACCTGTTGCACCGGTATCTCCGGTTTCTCCTTTGTCCCCAGTAGCGCCTGTAGCTCCGGTTGCACCGGTATCACCTTTGGCACCGGTATCTCCTTTAAGACCTGTTGCACCGGACATGTCAGTTACGAAAGTGAATTCACTTGCTCCTTTCAAGTATAACTTTGCGTTGTCCGGATCTTCAACATCTGATTGTATAGCTACAAACATTCCTTCAGGAACATTACTTGCATCGGCCTCCATAGCTGCAACGGATGCATATGTTTTGTAAATGCTGAATGGATCTCCGGTGTCCCCTGTAGCGCCGGTTGCTCCGGTATCTCCAGTAGCTCCTTTGTCACCAGTATCACCTTTTTCACCTGTTGCGCCGGTAGCACCAGTATCTCCTTTTTCACCAGTTGCTCCTGTTGCTCCAGTTGCACCTACGTCTCCGGTATCACCTTTGTCACCTTTATCTCCTTTTTCACCAGTGAGTCCTGCTAACTGTTCTGGTGTGAAGTCTGTGTATTCAAAAGCTTTACCTGTGTCTCCGGTGTCACCTTTATCACCGGTATCTCCTTTTGGTCCTTTAATAGTACCTACGCTTGTCCATGCCATATATAAACACCTCTATAAATTTATTTTTTAATCATTGTGCCAAACGAAGAGTTCGCCATCCACCAGGAATGCATCACCCTCATTGGCAGTTGGATGTGCTGCTATAAGTTCTTCGAAAGTATCGTAAGACCCTAAGATAACAGTAGCAGCACCTGTATCTCCGGTGTCTCCTTTCTCTCCTTTACCTCCAAGACTTACTTGGAAACAATTGACATAATTGTATTCATCTGAATTTGCAACAGGATGAAATGCCAGAAACTCCCCTGCATTATCGACAATGGCTCCGTTTGGAGATAATTTAATCCTATCTCCTGCTTTAACATTAACGATTCCTGAAGCCAGTTTCAAACGGTAAAGTCCTCCTAAGAGAAGTACACTTCCCTTTCTCTCCCCATTTGTCATTACAACCGGTTCATTGACAAGGACCCCTACAGGAACTTCTGTTGCATCACCGGTGTATTTCTTTAGGCTTTCACGTCCTATTGCAGATTTGTCTGAAATACAAAGAATATCATCAACCATACACTTATTGGAATATTCATATCCAAGACTACTACCTGATGCAGTTATTACATTATCTACCAATGTTTTAACTCCATCATCCAATAAGAAGGTAGTAATCTCTTTTCTTTCTTCCAATAAAACAATTGTATCACTCATATCATCACGTCAAATATATGATTTCCTTTTACAGTCGGATTGCATTTAATGTTAAAACCACTTTCACTGGCCAGATTGCAGAAATATAAATCCTCAGACAATACTGTATCATTTGGATAGGTGACAAACTTGAAATATGGATATTGAAGTTTGCTAAAGACATTAACATTGATTAATGCAACTCCAAGTCCTCCGCCTTTGACTTCAATTGGCCTTGGGACTTCATGGATCATTGTTTTGCCTTTGATGCAGTTGTCATCGTTGAAGTCTTTTCCGAAAGTGTAGATGATAGTTTGATCTGTTTTTGTTCTCTTGCGATAATACCATCCAAGAGCAATATCTGACTCACATTCCAGCAATCTGATTAAAGTTTCTTTTGGAAGCTGAATGTCTGAATCTACCATCAGTACGTAATCATATTCTCCGGCCATTGCGTTTTTAGCTATTTGATTTCTGGCTTTAGCGCAATCATAGCCTGCCACATAATCAAAATAGAGGTCATAACCTTCAGGTCTTTTAAGTCCATAAATGCTTTTGAAGCATTCGGGTTTGATGGTCTCAAAGGTTGGAACTGCAATCAGTATCTTCATTCACTTTCCTCCAGTTTTTTGATTCTTGACTCCAAGTCATCCAAATTAATCATGTCTTCACGCTCACATCTATACTCATACAAATCAATTATGGCCACAATAACAATGGCTAAAGCAAATGGTATTAGACCTTCCATTAAAGCATACTTTGTTGCATTAGTCATTATGATGTTGATAGCTACAGCCGTTAAAACGGCACTTGAAATTGTTTTGGTAAAGTTGCATATGACAATCTTTTTAATTAATTTGTTCATGATAACAATATCCTCCAAAAAAGCTCATCATTCTTCAGGATAACCCAAAACCCTTTTAGCTTTCTTTTTAGCGCTCTCAACATCTCCTTGACCTCTTATCCTACTTGCATAATGGCTGGCTATGCCTAACACTATCATAAGGATACAGTAGGGAACTGTATTTTCTGTAATGCCTAAACTTTCAGAGTATAACATGACGACCGGAATAGCTGTGACCAGAAATGAAGTCAGTATGTCAATGTCCTTTCTGTTTTTTTCCAACCATTCGTAAATCATTCTTTGTCCTCCTTTTCTGTGTAAGGTTTGTTTGTATGGCTTAGGATTATGCCATCAACGCAAATCTTTTCTTCGCTTCTGTATACTTCTTCAGCATTCTCTTCAATGTTTATCCAGGATTCGTACTCTTCTAAAGTTTCAAAGTATTTGATGTATTTCATTGTGCCTCCCAAGTAATTGAATAATATAGAATACCATCTTCGATTTTAAATGATATAATGGGTTTGACGGCATAAGGATAACCGGAGTCAACGTATTTGGTGCCGTTCCAGTAAAACCAGTGGCCTGTTGACTGGTCTATGTATGGTCCTTTGTTTTCAAGTGTTCCCACCAGTTTCCTTATTGTCATCTTAAACCTCACTATAATATTATATTTTTTATTATATAATTTATTATATATTTTATTATTTCTTTTATATAAAATATACTTTTTCATCTTCACTGCAGCCTTCCCATTCCATGTACAGCTTGTTGTCCTCCCATACAAATCTGACATTATTGACAATGGCTACGTCCGGAAGCTCGCAATAGGTAACGCCATCATTATCCTTGACATAATTGGCCTGTGCCATGATATTGGATTCCGTTGGTACGATCATGTTGACGACGTGAGTTATTTCATCCTGTTCAAAACTGCAGTCGGCAAGATCTATGCAGTTCTGGGATTCAGGATACATTTCGATTTCCGACATCTGGCGATAGACCCTGATGTATTCCACATCCTCATTTTCCGTCAGATTAACTATTGATAATAACCTCAAGTCATGTCCTTCAACCGGATTGCACTCGCCGTCCTTGTCAATGTATATTCTAGTATTTGGAAGAATTTCTTTTGGAGCTGGCCTTTTCAGTTTCAATCTGAAGACATCACCCAATACGGCCACAGTAACTAATGTATATCCTGATGAGCGAACCTGAACTTTAGCCAGAAGATATCCAAATGCCAGATCTCCTTCCTTGGCTTTTTTAACAATTGTATGCTCCATTGTTGATGACTCATCCAGCGTTACCATTTCACCAACACGACACGGGTTGGCTGAAATCCATGCAGTATGCTCCTCATTAACATACCTCTTTTC
>NZ_JBGUWC010000004.1:0-21869 GCF_045220775.1 Methanobrevibacter sp. | reverse complement strand
AGAATTGGAATTAACTTAATGCAGGTTCATAGAGGCGGACCAAAGATTATTGCTGCATTTGATGGGCAGAAAATCGATGGAGGAGATGTTATTTTTACACTCCTTGGAGCTGAAATAGGCCAATCAAAGCCGGAATTCATTGAACAACTCTGCACTCACAAAAAAGAATTTAGGAAAGTAGTAAGCTACCCTGAATATATTACCGATGAAAATTTAGATTTGATAGAAGGGGATGTTGTAATCATCGTCATTGCCGGCGGAAATACAATCCCAACAGCAGCTAAAATCATAAAGCACGCTCATGAAAGAGGTGCTAAAACTATCGGAACTGCAGGAATATTCGGATTTGGAAATGAGAATATTGAAATCAAAGACATTTCAGAATATGATGACTCAAATCCTGCCGTAGAAGAGTTAAGAAAAGAGGGAATTACAGAAAACCATTTAGTCTTAACAACAAACAAATTGATTAGAGATAAGGAACCTGTAACACCTTACACATTAGACGAAGTTGCAAAAATTATTACAATGAATGCCTTAAAACTATTAAGAGATCAATATGATTAAAATAGCAACAGCCGAGTGTTTTACACAAGGAAAAATTGGAAGAGAACTTCATGCACTAGCTCAAAATTACAAAGGAAACTTTGGATTAGATTACATTGAAAATTCAAAAGACTATGGTGATTTTGACTATAACGAGCTTAGTGTAACCTGTAGTCTATTCATTCCAACAATTGAAGCTGTTGTGAAAATATTGAATGTTGAAAACCCTCCCAAGCCAGATAAACTGATTAAAGGAATTAAGGTTTATGATGAGGATGGAGACAAAGCCGTGAGCAAAATCATGGCTCAGGCCGTTAAAGATTTAAGCAATTGCGATATCGCTATTGGAACTACAGCCGGTGTTGGCCATGGTGGAATATCCATAATTACAGACGAATATGAAATAACAACAACTACTAATGTTTATGCGGATTTATCTGAAAACAATAGTGAAATGTTGTTTAATAGATCTGAAGATGGCATCAAAAAGGCATTAAAAATAGTCTTGCTTCTTCTAAACAATGAAATTGAAAAAATAGAAGGTTTGGAAAATACTGAAATTAAAAAAATATGAGAATGTCCTCATTCTCTTATTTTCTCATTTTTTAAATATATCCAATTTCATTTAAAATAAATTTTTTTAATATTTTAACAGCATCCTCACCGTCTTCATCTAATCTAACTGAATCTAGAGGATTTAAATCATAAGCTTTAACAAGAGAATCTGCTGAAATATTTTTTATCACATCAACATCCTTATCTTTTAGGATAACTGATGCGCAATCATCTCCGCAACCTGTTACTGTAACTATTTTTGCATCATTCAAAATTGGTGAGCAATTGTTAGGTTGGGCTGAATATTCAGTTATGCATGCTGCAACAATGTTCTCATTTTCTAGGGCCAATTCCACAGTAGCTGCCCTTACAACTAAACCTAAAGGGCTTAAACCGCTGCATGAAACTAAAGCTATTTTATCGGACATCTCTTCACCTACTTTACAAAGAAATTATGATGAGGTTTGGTAAACCTCTCAAAGTCATTACTCATTTTCTTAAAGCTTCAACAGCTTTTGGGAACTCTTCGCAGAATACTTTAATTTGTTCTGTTGGAATTGAGAAACTTATACGCAAGTATCTGTCTCCAAATTCTTCAGATGTGTATTCTCCTTCTCTTGTGAACAATTTTTTTCCAATTAAATAGTTAGACATTTCTTTAGGGTTGATTCCGGCACCGGACAAATCGATTGCCATCATGTTTGCATCTGATGGGTAAACCGGTAAGAATACTCCTTCAATTGGTTCAATCATTTCATGGATTAATCTTTGGTTTTCAAAGCAGGTTTCCCTCATTTGCTCAAACCATTGAGGTTTTGATTTGAGGCCTGCGATTGCACCATACTGGGAAATGATGTTTACTCCCAAATCATTGACAACTGCATTTTTAATAGCGTCAATAATCGGTTTTGAGGATATTACTCCGCCAATTCTCAAACCTGCCATTCCAAATATTTTTGAAAAGCTGTAAATGGTTAATGTCTGGCCAGGAGCGTAGTTTTCCGCATGATAATGTTCACGTGCAAAGTCTTTGTAAGTTACATCATGCACTATGTATAAATCATTCTCTACTGCAATTTCTGCAAATTCTATCAATTCATCTTCTGTGTATGAGGAACCAAGTGGATTTAAAGGATCGATTAAAATAACCATACGAGTATTTTCATCCATGTTTTCGCGCAGCAAATCAGGAGTCAATTTATAGCCATTTTCTTCATAGTAGATTGGAACGTACCTTACTTCACCTGCAAAACGGTTTGCAAAGTCTCCAATGATAAAGTAACCCGGATCAGATAAAATCACATTGTCCTCAGGTTCTAAAAGCGCTTGCATACATAAGTATAAAGATTCTGTTGCACCGGATGTCAATAGGACTTCAAAGTCTTCAAAACCTAAATCATCTAAAATCAATTGTTTAAGTTCGGAAAATCCTTCCGGGGCAGGATATCTGCAAAATGTCTTTTCCTTAATGGCATCAATCATTGCATTGGCTATTGTATCGTCATGTAAATGATTTGTATTTTGACCCATCCAAATCATTTCCTTGTCCATATACATGTCTTCAAAAAAGTCATTTGCACTTTCATAGCCTTCTGGAGGCACCCTTTCAGTTTTATGAAACTTTTTTCTAGGGTTTTTTATATCAAAATCCTTATCCCTCATATTATCACACTTAAAAATTCCAAAGTAAATATTTATCTTTAATTGTTAATAAAAGTACCTAAATAATTCCTCTTGAAGTGATTGAGAAAACCGCCTGCTTGCCTTCAGGCATGCTTCTATGGCGTTTTAAAGTAGCTACCCTCTGATTGATTTCATCTCCACGTTCAAGCTGGATTATAATTTTGCTCCAATATTGCAAAATAGTTCCGCCAACCGCCTTGATATCGCTGTTTCCTTCATCGTCGATTGCACTGTATATCTGATTTGTCACTACCACTGCAATGTCGTATTGCCTTGCGATTTTAGACAAAAGGCCCATTTGCTTACCGAGCTCCTTATTCAATCTGGACGATTTCATCTCATCAACCCTATACAATGCCACAGCAGAATCCAGGACAATCAAATCAACATCTTCATGGTTCCTTCTAAGCCATACGTCAATTGACCTTAACTTATCATTCTGCTCCATAAAGCTGGTCGGTTCAAAAACAATGATATTATTGGCCACTCTTGAAAAATCTTCTCCCGCAATCTGCCTTATCCTATCTATTGATATTCCGCCTTCAGTATCGATGTAAATAACTTTCTTATTGTTTTTAGCAACATTAACAGCTAAAGCCAGTGTTATATTACTTTTACCGGAACTTGGAGGCCCAAATATTTGGGTTATTGTACCCTTCTCAAAACCTCCACCCAACATTACGTCCAATGCGGAATTTGAAGGGATTTTATGATTATCTTCAAAATTAGCCAACACTTTCATGATAAAATATTGGATTTTATAAGATATATAATTTAACAAAAGATATATAAATGATAAGTAAATATTATCAAATAACTTCAAGGAGTTTTTAATATGAACAAAAAAATAGTTGTAACTTTAATTGTTTTGCTGTTTTGTGTTAGTTGTTTAGGCATCGTATCCGCAGACAACAGCACAAACGAAACTTCAGATAACAATGAAAGTATAGATTTATCCAATTATATCGTGCCGATTTCAATTTCCAGCAAGGTAATTGAATTCAATGACGGATTTACTGGATTCTGTCTTGATTCAACAAAAGAATCAATTACAACCGAAGATGGATTCACCAGTCAGTCAACCAGCAGCGATGAAATTCAAAATTATGTCAAATTGGCAATTATTGAAGCCTACAAACAAGGCTGTGAAGACAATCTTGGCCAAATCATAGCAAGTTTCGCTGACGGATCTTATAAAAATAGCGGCGATAAAGTAATAACCGAAGTTTTAAAATCAGATGAAACTATCGGAAATGAAGCCGTTGTTGATTTGGAAGATTCAATAGAAGGAACATTTGAATTTGAACTTTTAAAGCCTGCAACTGGAGATAAATCCGATTGTTTAGCTTATAAAGTATCCTTAAAAGAGGTGCCAAGTGAAGATAAACTTGCTGCAGTGGCAGATGACAATGCAACTGAAGAACTTGACAAAAACAATGATACCGATGATGCATTGACAAATTCATCAGATGAAACTCAGGACAAAGAAAAAGCGACTGATTCATCAAATGCAACAGGTAATGATGAAAAAGCTGCAGTCTCAAAAGACAATGACGCTGAAAAAGATAAAAAAACAGAAGATGAAAAGGATAATGCCGCTGAAAAAGATAAAAAAACCGAAAATGTGACCGATAATAAAACCGATGAAAATAAAAATACAAAAAATACAACAAATGAAAATAAAACCCCAGAAAAAATCATAAATGAAACAAATAAAACAATCGTGAACAAAACAAATACTCTCATCGTTAATGAAAACAACACGACAATCGTAAATAAGACAACTATAACCCACATTAACAAAACTACAAATGACACACCGCAGAATGAAAGCATTCCGGAAAAACTAATAAAAACTGTTGGAAATCCAATGTTTATTTTAATAGTTGCAATTGCGATTGCTGCAATAGCGGCAGTTGCAATGAGAAGAAAAGATCAATAATCTTTTCTTTTTCTTTTTTTATTTTCGGATTATTTTTGGATTTGAACTTGACAAATCAATGACTGTTGATGCGTGAGTTGAAGCCAGATTCCCCACATCAATTACCAAATCGACTTCACAATCCAGCTGTTCCAAAATATCCTTTGGGTTGCTTAAAACTTCATCATCAGATAAGTTAGCGCTTGTGGTTGTTATTGGAAAAATAGTGGCCAATCGGCATGCAATTTCATTATCCGGAACCCTTACGCCAACTAAAGAATAACCACTTGTAATGGCTCTCGGAACTATTTTCCTTTTCTTTAAAATAAAAGTATAAGGACCCGGAAGATATCGATTCATAATTTCCTTTTGATTAACAGATACCTTTGCAACCAAATCAATGGCATCGACATCACTGACAAGTATTGACAATGGCTTAAGCAGACTTCTTTGCTTAATATCAAAAACCCTTTTAACAGCCTTATTGTCAAAAATATTGGCTCCCAGGCCATAAACAGTATCGGTCGGATATAATACTACACCTCCATTGGCCAATACATTTATGGCTTCTTCGATGATTTCTTCATCAAAATTATCAATACTTGTTTTTAAAATTTTCATAAATCTTACCTAACAATTATATTAGATAAAATCTTTAATATAAATTATGCTTCAAAGTCTAAGACCATTATTAACAAAAATATTAAATCCGATAGCCAAATATCTAAACATTAATCCGAACATCGTTACTGTAATATCCCCGTTTGTTGCACTTATTGCAGCATACGGATTTGCAAATAAACTATTGATTTTAGGAACAGTAGCCATTTTATTATCCGGATTTTTGGATGTGATGGACGGAGCCATTGCACGCTATCACGGGAAATCATCAAAATTTGGAGCATTCCTTGACTCCACAATAGACAGGTTCGCAGATGCGATAATCTATATTGGAATAATATTTGGAGGATATTGTGATTGGTTTGTCGGAGTCTTGGCAATCCATTCTGCAATCTGCGTCAGCTATGTAAGGGCAAGAGCGGAATCACAAGGAGCGGAGTGCAATATTGGAATAGCAGAACGTGCCGTGCGTTTAATTATATTGATGATTGGAGCATTAATTGGATACTTTATGGGAGACGTTTACTTTACCTATATCATCTACATTTTAGTGGTCTTATCATACTTTACTGTAGTTCAAAGAATTTTATATGTGAGGAGGCAATTAAAATGAGCGAACTTGAAAGCCCTGAAAAGATAGCGAAAGACATTGCAAAACTTGAGAGAAACTTAAACCAAGTAGCAGACATTACATTTGAAGGAAAAGAAAAAGAAGTTTATGACAGAGCTATCGATTACTGGAACGATTCAAAATATTATTTAGAAAAAAAAGATATGAGGACCGCATTCGGTTGTATTGAATACAGCCATGGTTTGCTAGACGCTTTGAGGATGATTCATGGAATCATCTAATTATTATTGAATTAATGCAATTTTTACACTATTCGAACATAATTAGGTTGTAAAAATTTTTTTATAGCCGAATCGTTGCCTATAAAAATATCGAAATGGCATGATTTCAAAACATGTTAAAATTCAAGATAAAACCCTTGGCAGCTCCTATTTTTAGTGTTTTTAAAGTGGAAATATAATGCTTTTTTGAACTATGTGTAAAAAAGGAAGCTATAAAACACATATTAAAGCTAATTGTCATTTAAATTGTCAGTTTATCAAATTAGAAAATTTTGGATAAGATCCAACTATGCTTCCAATTCGACATCATAGATTGTTTTACATTAACAAGTTAATGGCCAACAATAGATAGTAACTTGCTAGGAACAAATAAGAGACAGCAAGCACAATATTTTCAACCACCACAATATCAATTCTCCAAATTTGATTGGAGTGTTTTTAATTGAATGCTCTTTCCACTTCATAAAAACACCGGCAGATATAAATAATTATATTAGTGTTTTAGAATTAGATATTTTCCTTTAAAACTATTTATAATTTCTTATTTTTAAAAATAAATATTGTTTTTAGACTATAAAATTGTTTTAAGAACGAAATATTGCTTTAATTTGGTAATGAATAATGAATGAAACTTTTATATACTTTGATGTTCATAATATCATATGACATCTTAGGATGTTTTGGCCGGCACAATACGGACCAACAGATATGAATGTTGAATGAGGATGTGTCAAAATTTGTTTAACAAATTTATCCTTATTCAATTTTTAAAATTCTATTTTTATATTCCTCATTTAATTGTTAAACATCAGCAGGAAAAATTTATTGTTGGAAACATAGAGCAACAACTAATACAATGCTAATATTCAATTAATTAGTCAAAATATTTTTTTTCATTCATTCTATATATAATCAGATGTTAAAAAATCGATTATATTTCTGTGTTTTAATCCGCTTCCGGAAAAATCTAATTTGTCCATGCTTAAAACATATTTGTCAAAGTTGTCATTGATTTGTGTAAGTCCTGAAAATTCTCTTTCAATTGTTTCATCACCGTTTAATTGATATGTTACTTGGATATAGATTTTTTCTTTGTCTTTTGTGCAAACAAAGTCTATTTCTTTTTCATTTATGATTCCTATTTTCACATCATATCCTCTTCTAAGTAGTTCTATGTAGACTATGTTTTCAAGGATGGAACCCATGTTTTCTATGCCTCCATATTTCGCTTGGTAAAAACCATGATCTACTAAGAAGTACTTTTCGTTGTGTTGTAATACTTTTTTTCCTTTTAGATCTTCTCGTGGAGCCTGGTGTATGAAACATGCATTTTTGGAGTACAATAAATAATCAAGTATCGTGTCTTTTGATATTTTTCGCCCCTCATGTTTCATATATTTAGATATGCTGGTTGCGGAGAAGTTTTTCCCCAAATTCATTATTACATAGTCGAGTATGCGATTGAGCATATCTGTGTTTCTGATGTTGTGTCGTGTGATAATGTCTTTTAGAAGTATTGAATTGTATATATCTCCCAGATAAGAGTATTTGTCTTCTGTTGCAACTTGTTGTATAGGAGGCATTCCCCCATATTCAACATATTCATTAAATAGTTCTTCCAAGTTGCTTACATCAGTTTTTTCTATTTCTTTTTTGTATTGTATGAATTCGGCGAATGAAAATGGGTAGATGTTGATTTGATAGTATCTTCCGGATATTAATGTTGCCATTTCTCCAGATAATAATTCGGAGTTAGACCCAGTAATGTAAATATCGCAATTTAGGTCTACTCTACATGCATTTATACTTTTTTCCCAGTTTTTTACATTTTGTAATTCATCAAATAGCAAATAGATTTTACCTTTTGTGTTTTTGGTTAAGTCAATGATGCATTCATCAAGTTGGTTGAAGTTTTCTATTTTATTGTATTTCATTGATTCAAAAGAGATTAGAAATATGTTTTCATCGGCTACACCCCTATTTTTAAGTTCTTCCTGAATACTTTTTAATAGATACGTTTTACCACTTCTTCTAACGCCAGTTATGATTTTAATTGGGTCTTTATCCATCAATCTCCCAATTTGCTTTAAATATAATTCTCTTTTAATCATGAGTAACCACCAATGCTTTTTATGTATAGTTTGTATTTTAAAATATATAAATTTTGTCGATTATAATCTACAAAACTATCAATATTAGAATAATTGTAGAATACAGTCGACAAAAGTATTAACTTTAATACAATTGTCTATAATAATCAACAAAAAATATGTTACCATCAAATAAAGATTACAATCATAGATTTAAGTAATTTTGCTTTTAAATGGCAACAATTTTATAAATTCGGACAATATTTGATTTAAACATGAAATTATGGTAGATACAAACAATTAGTAAAAAAATAAGGATATTTCAAAAATTAATTTACAGGAAAAACATTCCAAAAAGACAAAAGTAATCAATATTCCAACCACAATTGAAAACATAGAATATTTTAAAAAAAAGAGATAAGTAAAAAAAGATGTTTAAACATCAATTTTACTATTTATCAATGAATCATCACCTGCAGAAATTATCTCACCATCCAAAACTTCAATAACTCTATCTGCAAGTTTGGCTACATCCATATCATGAGTTACAATAATCAATGTTACATTTTTATCTTCGTGCAAATCAATTAGTTGCTTAAGGATTTTGCTACTTGTCTTTGAATCTAGTGATCCTGTTGGTTCATCTGCCAATATTATTGATGGTTCGTTTGCCAGTGCTCGGGCGATAGCTACCCTTTGACGTTCACCACCAGATAATTTTGAAGGTAAGATATCTGCCTTATCACCAAGACCGACATCATCCAACAATTTCAATGCACGATTTTTCATCTCGCTTGAAGACAATCCCTGAGTGTACATCGGAATTTCGACATTTTCCATTACTGATATATTGGGAATCAGATTATGCAACTGGAAAATGAATCCTATTTTATCAGATCTGAACTCATTCAATTTTTTAGAAGAGCTTAAGTCCTGGCCTGCAACTTTGATAACCCCTGAATCCGGAATGTCCAAAGCGCCAAGCATGTTCAAAAGGGTTGATTTGCCGGAACCTGACGGACCGATAATTGAGACAAACTCCCCATCTTCAATTGTGAGGTTAATTCCATTTAATGCCTTGATTTTACCGTCTTCATAGCTTTTATACAAATCTTTTATCTCTACCGCATTCATATCAACACCTCATTCATACCTCAATGCTTCTGTCGGAGGCAATTTGACCGCTTTGATTGCAGGATAAAGCCCGCCGATAATTCCAACTACAATAGCTATTGCAAATGCCTGAATGAATATCTTAGGAGTGAACAATGGGGAAATTCCCATTTGAGGGCCTAACAATGTACATGCCAAAAATCCGATTACAGATCCGATGATTGCTGAGACGACTGTAATCACCAATGATTCGCCGACAATCATTGTAAGAATCTTTCTGTCTGACCATCCGACAGCTTTTAGAACACCGATTTCACGGGTTCTTTCAAACACTGACATCAGCATGGTATTGATGATTCCAAGACCGCCAACTACAATAGCCAAAAGTGAAATTGCCCATGTGGATGCCTCAAGCATATTCAGCATGTCTGCCATCTGCTCCATTTCCATAACGGAAGTGATTGTAGTGATATTGTCACCGTACTTATCATCAATCCTGTCAGCCACTTCCTGTGCATCCACACCTTTTTCCACTTTAACATAAATGTTTGAAATCGAATCCTCATCATCCATCAAATCTCCAACCTTGGAAATTGATGTAAACACACCGCCGGCCATATTCTGGTCACCGGTTTCATAAATTCCCACTATTTCAAAATCTTCGCCATCGATTTTAATAGTGTCTCCAATTGAGTAATTATTATCGTCAGCATAAATTTCACCCAAAATGGCTTCGGAAGCATTGTCTTTCATGATTCTGCCTTCCTTCATTGAAATGTCTGCAAGAGTAGTTCCTTCAGGATCGATTCCTATCAGCGTATTCATGTAATCGTCACCGACTGATGTCAAAACGACATAAATCGGATAAGCCTCTTCAACACCACTTACATTTGCAATCTTATCTGTCCAGTTCGCGCTTATGGTGTTTGTTCCATATGCAGAATCTCCGGTTTCCTTTCCTGAAATCGAAAAGTCGGCACCCCCTGCATGAATTGTGTCTTCAAAGGTATTAACTAACCCGTCTGTGATTCCACCAAGAGCGACAATGACAATGATTCCTATTGCAATGCCTACAATAGCTAGGATTGCGCTATTTTTTCTCCTGAATGGATTTTTAAGAATAAATTTTAAAAATGACATAGTTATTAATTAGAGTAGGAATATATAAATAACTAATTGTACTGTTAACCAAGATGCAAAAAGAGGGTGTTGAAATGCATAAAAAAATACTTTTGGAAAACATTGATAAGATTCATACAACTGAAATGGGAATTGGCAGAATACAGAAAAATTTGGGAATTGATGATGAGCCGCTAAGCTATTGCATTTCAAAGCTTAAGCAGGAAAATGCCATAGTTACAAAAGAAGGCAAAAATTACTATGTTGTTGTTGACGGTTGCAGAATAACTATCAATTCAAGCAGCTTTACAATAATAACTGCCCATAAGAATTAATCAACAAAGATTAGAATCCTCAAATTAGAATACAATTCCTTTTGATTATTGTCTTTTATCTTTCTTGAAATTACCCGACCATCTTTTGACAATCCATAATTATGAGGACGATATTTTACCAGCAAACCTTTTGCTAAAAGATTTTTCAATGATTTGTTGAATTCCGGCAAAAATGCATTAGGCAATTTCTTTTTAATTGTTTCTTCAATTATGTTCTTTTTAATTGTAATATTATTTTTTCCACATTCCAACAATATCTTTTCTTCAACAGGTGTTAAATTCTGAAGAATTTCTTCAAAATAATCATTATTGGAAGACATAATATCGAATGTGGATTAAGCTATTAATCCCCTGTGAATTTTTTTTGATAATTGTCAACCTCTTTTAGAAGCAATTCCGCAATATTTTTCGCAACTTGAGGATGCATGACAATTTCAGCCTTGCCGGTACGAATAATCTTAACATTATCATTCAATATTACTCCGCTTCTTTCTATTTCTTCATTATACAATAATAATCTAATGTTAAAAGGTGTAGAAGTTACAGCGCCTCCAACAACATTTATTTCATCCATATCTTCAGGAATTAACAAATTTATTTGATTTTCCATAATTTTCACCTTACATGACAAATGTGATTAAGGGAATGCCCTTTAAAGCATTGTTAATTTTTTGAGAATTGACCGACAATAACTCAATATCATCATTAGATGATGTTGATAAATGCAAATATTCTGCATTTTCAGCATTATTTTCAAGTTCCAATTCATATTCTTCCATTTTTCTCAAATATTCATCGGATTCTATTAATGCCAAAGCAATTGCCCGTTTATCTTTAGGATCCAACTTGAATTTTTTTGATCCGTTATCCTCCATGATAACAATGCCAATTTTTTTTAATTGTTCCATATGAACATAAACGCTTTTCTTTGATACGTCAGCCATTCTGGCTATTTCATCAACTGACAAGAATAAATCCCAATTAGAAATTAATTCTTCAAGAATTTTTATCCTTGCAGTATCACCGAATAAATCCTTAAGTAACATTAAATCACAACCTGATTGAAATTATATTCTTCATAATTTAAATATTTTTACTTTTTTTACATTAATGTAAAATAATACAAAATATATTTTTCTAGTTTAAATGATTTAAATAATTAAATAAAGATTAAAACTTAATTTTAATTTATAAAACAAAATATATAAACTTAATTTTTCTATTAAAACAATTTTACTAACTTAAATCAATTTTATCGGATAAAATAAATTAATAATATTTTGAAAAAAAAGAAAAAATATGATGAGCAAGTATGTCAAAAAAGAAAATGCAAATCAAATATCAAAAAAAAGTAAAAAAGGAAGAGATTGAAAATCTCTTTAAATCTATTCCATATCTTCGAATCTGGATTCTAATTTTTTCATTACACCAGGAAGTGAGGTGTATTCCATTTCTTCGGATGGTAATCTGTGAGGTTCGAATGGACCGTGTCTTCTGATGTAAGTTGCGATTTTAGCAGCTTGTTCACGGGTTGGGTCGAATGCAGGGTCATCGAATAAGTCTACAGGACCGATTAATTCACCGTTAGCTACTTGGAATCCTAAACCGATTACTCTAGGTGGTCCGTCAAATCTGATTGGGTTTGCTTCAGCTTCTGAAACCGGCATTAATGGACCGTTGTGGGATCCTCTCATCCATCCACTTACCATGTGTGGGAATGCAAATGGATCTACACATTCACCGTTTGCAGGGAAACCTGATTGTGCTCTTACGATACATGCTGGGTCGTCTTTACCAACGTATTCGCCAGCCATTAAGTTTAATCTTTCGGTACTTATTGCAGCTGCGATTTCACCGTTTTTCTTCCATACTCTTTTAATTACGTATCTTCCGGTGGAACCGATTAATGCAAGCAAGTCGTACATTTCTTCAGGACAGCTTAAGATGACTTTTTTGTGTTCGATTACATCGAATACTTCGAATTTGAATCCGTCGTGTAAGCTTGGGTCGATTACAAGACCTGCAGTGTTGAATGGGTCTGCAAACATTCTGAATACTGGCAAGTTGAATGCACCAGGTTCGGTTTTGTCACAGCAGAATACTAAAACAGGATCTGATGGCCTTTCTTCGAATTCCATTTCAGCTACACCAGGACCCATACCTTTGATGTTTCCGGAGAAGGTGTCTGATAATAAGTCTTGACCTGCACCGTATAATTTTAATTCACGAGCCCTTTCGGTTGCTTTCATGAATGCATCGTATGCGGTTTTGTGTACTTCTTCGTTTTCTTCCCCTTTATCGTGGGTCATGATTAAGTCTATGTCGTCTCCGCAACGGGAGATATAGTAATCTTTTAAGATACCAGTTTCTAAAGCTTCGTTTAAAACTTCGTCACAAATATCCATTAATTCTGGGTGTGCGACACAGTGTCCGGACACACTTCCAATATCAGCTTTAATTACACTAACAGTAGTTTTCATTTTAATACCTCAAAATAGCAAATTATTTATTTACTAGACATTTATTATTTTTGATTTGTATACTATTTAATTATTATGTTTAGCCAGTTATTTTGAAAAAAGTTTATAAAAATTTTAAAAATATGTGAAAAAAAGTAAAGGTAATTAGAATACTCATTCGAGTTTTCTAATATTTTCAAAAGCCTTTTGAACTTCTTCGTCCTGATTCATGGCTTCACATGCCTCCTTAACCCTTTCTAAATCGGCACGAGTTTCAGGATAACGTGGAACTGCACTGCATCCACCATCATCAATCTTAGAGATTTCAAAAGTTCCAATGTCTTTTGCAATGGCTGTAATCTCTTCCTTATCTAGACCTATCAATGGAGATAGAATAGGCATGTCCACACCATAGCGTGTAGCCAGGATGTTTGACAATGTTTGTGATGCAACTTGACCTACGCTGCTTCCGTCAACAATGGCGTCAGCCCCAATCTTATTTGCCAGCTTTTCTGCAATCCTGTACATCCCGGATTTGCATAATACGCAAGTCATTTTCTCAGGAGCTTTTTCTTTAGCAACAGTCAAATATTCCCCATAATCGATTACGCGCTTTTTGATTGGAGTTCCTTTTGCATAAATATTAAGTTGGTCGACCAACAGATTGAAGTTCTCGGTTACTTTCGGACCTGAAAAAGGATCGTTATTGCAGTGAAGCGCTACAACTTCACAACCTCTTTTCATCATCAGATACGCTGCAACCGGTGAGTCTATTCCACTTGACAGGAGCACAACAACTTTCCCTTGTGTTCCTAAAGGAAGTCCACCAGGACCTTTGACCTTTTCATGGAAAATGAAAGCCTTATCATCCCTAATTTCAACAAAGATAGTCAAGTCAGGATTTGTCAAATCAACAGGAGCCAATATCTTATCCCTTACAACTCCACCACAATGAGCAGCCATTTCCTGAGAAGTATAATCATGTGTTCCCACACGGCGGCATTTGATTGCGAATTTTGTATTCTCATCCAAAATGCCTTCTTCAATCAAATCTTCAACATAGCTTCCTAAAGTCTCATCAATTTCTTCATAGGTGCTGAATGTTGAAGTTGCTGGGGAATATGACACCACGCCAAAAACCCTGTTCAATTTTTCAATAGCTTCATCGAAATCCTTTGGGAAAATGTAGATTCTTCCCTGATTTCTGTCAACATCACAATCAAAGGTAGCTTTAATATTCTTAACCAGCTTTTTTTCAAAGCGAGACCTTATTTTTGGGCTTTTTAATCCTATTTCACCATATCTTGCAATAATCAAATCATAATTCATTTAAACAACTCTTAAAAAAAAATAAGAAAAAGGATAATAATATCCTTAAATTAAGTCAACTGCAGTTTGAATAGCTTCTTCCATCTTATCTGCATTCCTACCTGCACCTTGCGCAAGTGTTAAACGGCCTCCGCCGCCTCCACCCAATACACCGGCTGCGGTTTTGATAATGTCGTTAATCTTAACGCCACTATCGATTGCCTTTTGTGAAGCCGCTCCAACGATTTTACCGTCGCTGTTTCCCATGATGACCACATCGGCCTTTCCGTTATCGGTAAAGTCAGTAGCCATTTTCTGAAGTTCCTTAAAGTCAGCTTCGATTAACTGATGGACGACTTTCAAGCCGTTGATTTCATCAAACTCATCTGCCAATGAATTCATTTTCAATCCTGCAATTTCTGATTTCAAGCGATCGATTTCATTTTTCTGTGCTTTCCATTCAGTAAAGAATCTGCCACATGTTCTCGGCAATTGATTGTTTTCAACATTGAAGATTGAGGCGCTTTGTCTTAATAGCTCGCTGTCATGCTGCATTGAACCAATTGCTGCAAGACCTGCTGAGAAGTCGATTCTCTCAACACCGTCCTGAACCCTTTCGGTTCTGTTTATTTTGATTGGTCCGACTACACCTGTTCTTAAGACATGTGTACCCGCACAGGCCTGAACATCAATTCCAGGTATTTTGACTACACGAATCATTTTGCCCGGAACAATTCCTCCTTGGTAAAGCACAAATCCGTATAGTTCCTGTGCCTCATCTCTTGTGTGGAACTTGATGTCCAAATCTATGTTGTCCATCACATATTCATTGGCCAATTTTTCGATTTCGTTCAGCTCATCCTGTGTGATACGCTTGTAGTGTGACAAGTCAATACGTGCTCTTGTAAGGCCGTTTTGAGATCCTGCCTGCCAAATATGCTGGCCCAATACCTTTCTTGCGGCTGCAATGACCAAGTGGGTTCCTGTGTGGTGGCGTGCAAGAGTCATCCTTCTTCTCCAGTCGAGTTTTCCGCTGACTTTTTTGCCAACCACATCATCTGATATGTCACCATCTACATGATGCAATACGACATTGTTTACCTTTTCGGCATGACACATCCTAAAGACATTTCCATCAATGGAAACTTCACCAATATCAGAAGGCTGACCTCCTCCTTCAGGGTAAAATGCTGTTTTATCAAAGATTAAACATGGGTCGCCATCTTTTTCAACTACCCCCAAAACCTCGGCTTCAAATTCTTTTTGGTAGAAATCTTTATAGAATAATAATTCTGTTTCAGGATAGTCCACTTTGAAAGTTTCTTTCTTATGGGTAGTGTCCTTTTCATGAGCTCCTGCCACTTGAGTAAAGAAGTTATCCGGAACATTAACTGTGAAATTATCTCCTGCCATTTCAACCACTGTTTCCGGCGGAATTCCATGAGCATCATACAAATCAATCAACATGTCAAGAGGCATTTCGTTTTTGCCCTCTTTTTTAAGTCTTTTGATTGACCTTTCGACAATGCTTCTTCCTTTTTTAACAGTTGCTGCATATCTTTCTTCCTCTAAAGTGATGATGTTCATGATGTGCTCTTCTGAATCACGAATTTCAGGATAGAATTTAGATAAGAAGTCTAGCTGAATTGCCATTACCTCAGCCAATGACTCTTTCATGTTCAATTCCTTCATGAATCTGATGGTTCTTCTTAAAACTAATCTTGCAAGGTATCCTTCTTTAACATTTGAAGGAATAATGCCATCAGCAAGCATGAAAGCCAAACAGCGAGTGTGGTCTGCAATGATGTAAATCGCTTCCATCGGCTCGGCCGCTTTTAGATAATCTTCCAAAGAAAGATTTAAGCTGTCAGCCACCTGTTGTCTGAGTTCTTTCAAATCACCAATATCTTCGATATCCATCATACCTGCAATTTGAGCGTTTCTTCCCTGGATGTCCTCGTTGATTTCAACACCGGTCAACTCTTTCAGTTTGTCGACAACCGGTGCAAAACATGCATCATAAGCAGTTGGAGTTCCCTGTGAAATCCATGCGATACGTTCTAAACCGTAACCTGTATCTACAACCTTGATTGGGATTTCCTTTTTAGAACCGTCCTCTAAGGTTTCGTATTGGATAAATACCAAAGTGGCGAGTTCCACTCCTCTGCAGCACACTTCATAACAAGGCCCTTCGTTACCTCCGCCTGCCCACCAGGACTTGATGAAAGTAATCTCTTCTGTGTTGATTCCGATGTGTGCGAAAAACTCATGGCAAAGCCTTATGGTTTCATCTTCCCAATATATGAAATCATCTTCCTTGTTGATTACGGTGTGTGTCCCCATTGTAAAGCAGGTCATGTGACGGCCGGTTCTTCCGACATTGTCGACATCGTTGAGCCTGATTGAAGGTTGAGCCATTTCAATAGGGTTTGCAGGAGGCTTGACAAGACCTGAAGTCACCCAAGGCTGGAAACAGAAGATTGATGCTCCAACCAAAAATACGTCATCTCTCCACCTTTTGGCAAGAACGGGATATCTAGGGACATGTGTGTGCCCTTCACTTTCTAAAAATTCTCTAAAAACTTGCTGGATTTCATATAGATTGTATGGCTTATCGGTAGCAGGATTGGCAATGAAACCATACTCATCACATGGAGCGTCCCCGCAGGTGTCTCTATCTACCTGTGAGTAAAACTCCTGTCCGCAAGTTTTACAAGTTTGTTTTTTATAACCAAGTTCATCAAAAATTTCTACCATATTAATCAGTTTAAAAGATTTATTAGTATAGATTATGTCTTTAATACAATAAATAACTTTCAAAAAATAGATATGGAATTGTTGAAAATTCGTAAAAATGATCTTAAAAATAGTAGGTCTAAACAAAAAAAGTAAAATAAAAAATGCACTTTCAAAAAATTACATTCTCTAGTGACATCCCACAGAAATTTCGAAATGCCCTTCCGATATCATGTTTTCATTATATTATGCCTAAAGCCTGTTAGTTCTAAAGTTTTAATATAATTCATATTTTTCGAGTATGTAATCAAAATAAGATAACATTTCTTCACATTTTTCTGTTGTATCGCCCAACCATAATGAAGAATCCTCGATTATTTCATCAAATATTTCGAACAACTCTTGACAAGAAATATTGTCATCATACTTACCAATTATATCATAAGTACTATTGGGCAAATATTTAAACTCTTTTTGGCGGATAGTGTTAATTAAATCATTCTTATCGATTACTTCTTCTTTTAAAAGATTTTTATCTTCTTTTAAAAGATTTTCATCAATCAATTTGATTAATTCATCAGATATTCCTGTTTCAACTTTACGAACAAATAGAAAATTTGAACCTTTAAATTTGATAAAATCAGTTTCATCCAATATTGCAGGCCTATTCCCATTTCTATAAGTCCAATCCACATATCTTAGAGTTGTTGGAATCACATTTGATTTATATTTTGAATTCATAATTATTGTTTGGAAAAAAAATTCTTCAGGAATAATACAATGTTTTAAATCTTCCAAGAATTGAGGATTACTTTCAATATAATTAAGGACATATTTACAAATTTTTATAGGCATAGAGGACCATAACACACCTTTATATACATCTTCAAATTCGCCAATATGACCTTTATTAGATAATGACTGGTATAATGTGTTAATTTTAACAGCTTTTTCATTTTTTAATGAAAAATATGAACTAAACATTCCTTTAGTGTATCTTTCTTCAAATTCTTTCGGAAGATCTTTTGGATGTGTAACAGAAAAATAAATGTTATCATTATTCTCAAAATTTCTATGAAAATAATGATTTGTTTTAATTTTATAATCTTGACCAGATATTATATGTATAAAATTATTTTTTTCATTTGCAATGGCTAGTTTCATTAAATCAATAATTGCCAAAAGATGCCCATAGGCTCCCCAAGCAGTATTATACCTTTTGATAACAGATAAATTTTTAAAATTTAAAAAATCTAAGTCCCCCTCAGATATTTCCTTAGAAGTACTATCAATATGTACATAAACATTCATTTCATCATTAAATGATTTGATTAATTTAATTAAATTAGTTTTATCAGTATAACAGGAAATTAATATAGCTTGCATATTATTCTATTTAATAATACTTCATTTAATATTTATGTTTTTTCAGATAGGCATTATAAAAAAAATAGTTTATTTTACCGGATTATTTTATTCTAAAAAGCATCTGATCAACTATCCCAGTTAATGTCTGAATTTTTTCATGATTTTGAAATGTGCATCCATCATAATTTTTCTAACTTTTTGAATTCCACATATGCCCTGTTTAATTTCAAAATATTGGATGCAAAAGCCTCAATGATGTTGAAAAACTACAAAATAGAAGATATGCTCAGACTATCCCAAAACATACAAAAAGAACAATAAAAATAGAACAATGACTTTTAAGAAAATCTATACTAAAAATAAATCATTGGAACAATAAAAATAATAAAAAATCACACAAGTTTGAAAGTGCTAAAAAAAAGAAAGGTGATAGATTTAAAAATCTATCCGAAGAGAGCACCTAATCCAGCTGCTGCAGCTTCTTCAGAAGCTTCTTCTTCCTCTTCTTCCTCTTCTTCTTCCTCTTCTTCAACAGCTTCAGCTGCTACTGGTGCAGCTGCAGGTGCTGCTGCCATAGCAGTAGTTTCCATAGCTTCGTCGATGTCTACATCTTCTAAAGCTGCGATTAAAGCTTTAACTCTAGCGTCGTCAGCTTCAATTCCTGCTGCTTCAATAATACTTTTAACATTTTCTTCGTTAATATCTTTTTCTGCACTGTGCAAAATCATTGCCGCATATATGTATTCCATGTTATCACCATTAATTTTTTAAAGTGTTAGTTTTTATAATAATAAAAATTTTTAATTTTAACCAAACAGAGCTCCTAACCCAGCTGCTGCTGTTTCTTCACTGTTTTCTTCTTCTTCCTCTTCTTCCTCTTCTTCTTCAACAACTTCCTCTTCTACTGGAGCGGCTGCTACAGCAACATTGGAAAGTTTTTCAGCTAATTCGTCATCAATAGCACCAGGTGCATCAGCAACTTCGGATGCTAAAGCTAACATTTTAGCTTGTGCTAAACCGATGATTGGTTCTGAAGTTTCAGAGGTCATGATTGCTCCTTCTACACCGACATTAATTGCTCTGGTGTATGCGAGAGTAATGATTGAGGAGATAGTTTCATCAGTAGGTATAGCTGCATTTAATGATAAGTTGAATGCATTTCTATATGCATTTTGAATGTCAGCTAATGTTTGTTCCTCGTCGATTGCAAGTACATCAGAAGTGTAAATTGCTTCTTCTTCATATACTGCTTTTAAATCAATTCCCACTTCCATTGGATTAATATCCAATCTTGATAAGGTTGCAGATACTTGTTTAGAAACTTGTTCGCCTGCTTTAACAACGACTGTTTCTTTTTGTACGCAGATTTTACCTTTATCGATTTTTGCAGGAATTCCAACTTGTTGTAATTCACCTAAGAATGGACCTGGTTCAAATCCAGTATCCCCTTCAGGTACAATAATATCTTCGGGTGCGATAGTTCCTGGTTTTGCAGGAGCTTGAGTTTTACTATCTTCTAATATTTTGTACAATTTGAAAGGATTCATTTCGGTTGCAATAAGTGCAACTTGACCTTCCATATGTTCGGATAAATCAACAATGTTGTTTTTATCAGCATTACAATCTTCTAGAGCTAAATTAATAAGGTTAATTTTAGACATTCTGATAACAGCTTTGTCTTTGAGAGCTTTTCTCATTTCTTGAAGCTGTTTTGCAGGAATGTTCATTAAATCGACAATACCGATAACATCGTATTCGTCAATAATGCCTTTTAGCTCGTTAACTTCTTCCTTTTTCCATTCAGCAACATGAGCCATTAGATCACCCTCACTACTGGTCCCATAGTTGTTTTAATAAACATGGACTTGATTTGACTTCTTCCTTTTTCTAAATTGCGGTCTAAGACTGTAAGAACAGTTTCAACATTTTCAGCTATGTCCTCGTCTGACATGTCTTGGCTTCCAACAACAATTTGAATACTTGCTTGCTGTTTTACACCTACTCTGACAGTGTTTTGTAATCTTTCTAAAAGAGGATCCAATTTGATACTTGCAGGCACTGGTTTTGGCATTTTTCCACGAGGCCCTAATACTGGACCTAAGAATCTACCAACGAGTGGCATCATATCAGCTTGAGCTACTAAGAAATCAACAGAGTTAGCCATTTTTTTAGCTGCTTTTCTGTCTTTTCCGAACTCTTCTAATCCTTCTTTATTGATTACGACGTCAAGACCAGCTTCTTTAGCTTGAACAATGAGTTCCCCATCAGCGATGACACCAATACTGATTGGTTTGCCACGGCCGTTAGGAAGAGCAACTTCCTCATTAAACCTATTTTCTGGCTTTCTGACATCTAAGTCACGGATATTAATAATAATATCTACGGACTCAGTGAAGTTTCTCGGCTTTGATTGTTCTTTTGCCTCCTTCACCGCGTTAATTACATCTTGTGTCATATTCATCCCCCATGAACATTAATGCTCATTGGATTTTTTTGGTTTCATGAGTATCGATTACAAGAAAAAAATTCTTCAACGATTGCATGAATTAAAAACAGTATATCAATTATAATTATTAGTTATAACATCATATACACTGTATTTATTAACTTAATTTTAATTTAACTAAATAATCCCTATTCTTCAAAGAGATCATCATATTTTCCAGCATCAATATCTTTTTGTACTTCTCTTGGGTCTTTACCGTCAACAGATAATCCCATACTTACACAGGTTCCAATAACTTCTTTGATACCTGCTTTGTAATCATTAGATAATAATGAATCGAATTTCATTCTAGTGATTTTTAAAGCGGTTTCAATAGGCAAGTCATTGATAATGTCTAAACCTGGTTCGTGAGAAGCTTTTTCGATGCCTAATTCTTCCATGATAAGTGCAGTTGTTGGCGGAGTACCGATTTCAATTTCGAAATCTTTGGTATCTCTATCAATAGTGACTTTTACAGGCACTTTCATTCCTGCGAAGTCTGCGCTTTTTTTATTGATTTCTTCTACAACTTGCATCATGTTAATACCGAAAGGCCCTAAAGCAGGTCCTAATGGTGGCCCAGGAGTTGCAGTTCCACCTTCGATAAGAACTTCGACTGTATCTTTAGCCATCAGTCAGCCTCCTTTTGAATTATTCTAATTTGATCAGCTTTAACAG
>NZ_JBGUWC010000003.1:0-1520 GCF_045220775.1 Methanobrevibacter sp. | reverse complement strand
TGGAAAAATTAGAGAATTAAAAAGAACAATTGCTCGTGTTCTTACAATATTGAATGAAAAACAAAAGGAGAATTAAATGTCAAAAATTTGTGATGTATGTGGGCTTCCAGAAGAACTTTGTGTTTGTGAAGAAATTGCACGTGAAGTTCAATCTTTGAAGGTTTTTACTGTAAGAAGAAGATTTGGAAAACTCATGACTATTATCGAGGGTATAGATGAACACGATATAGATATTAGAGAACTCACAAAAACTCTTAAAGCAAGATGTGCTTGTGGAGGAACCGCTAAAAACGGTCAAATAGAACTTCAAGGCGATCATAAGGTCAAGGTCAAAGAAGTTTTATCTGATATGGGTTTCTCATCTGATACTATCGAAATTCGTGAATCTAAAAAGAACAATAAGAAAAGGAGATAATTCATCTATTCGATATGTTTTTCAATAAAATTTTGTAATTTTCTGCATAATTTATTGTAAATGTTATGTTAAGAGATGGGGATTATGATTACTTCAAAAAATTTAGTTCATCATGAATTCATTGGATTGAAAGTTCATGCAACTAATTTGAAGAATAAGTCTCTTAATTTAAAAGGAACAGTTATTGACGAGACAAAAAATACCATTAAAATTGAGGGATTGGACAGTACTGAAAAAATGATTCCTAAGAAAGGAACATTATTTGTATTTGAAATCCCAAACGGGGAAAAAGTTGAAATTGATGGTAACATTTTGTCTATTCGTCCTGAAGATAGAATAAAAAAAAGGTTTAAAAAATTATAAATGGTGATAATATGGTTGGGCTTAACGTTCAAGAACCAGAAACTACATGTGATGATCCTAACTGCCCATTTCACGGAACTTTGCCTGTAAGAGGTCAAGTTCTTGAAGGTGTTGTTGTAAGTAACAAGGCAGAAAGGACTATTACTGTTGAACGTAGTTACTATAAATTCATTAAAAAATACGAAAGATATGAAAAAAGGAAATCTAAAATCAATGTTCACAAACCTGATTGCTTACATGTGAATGTTGGTGATTCTGTAAAAGTTGCAGAATGTAGACCATTAAGTAAAACTAAACATTTTGTTTTAGTTGAAGTTAAAGGAGAGTAATTATTATGAAACCATTAACCTCAAGTGTAACTAAAGCATTACCGATTGGCGCAAGACTCCAATGTGTTGATAATACTGGTGCTCGTGAAATCGAAATTATTTCCGTAAAAGGATTCAAAGGTGTAAGAAGAAGACTCGATGTTGCCGGTGTTGGAGATTTAGTTGTTGCTTCCGTTAAAAAAGGAACTGCAGATATGAGAAGAGAAGTTGTTAATGCAGTTGTAGTTAGACAAAAAAAGGAATATAGGCGTGCTGATGGTCTTCGTGTTAAATTTGAAGATAACGCTGCAGTTATTATTACTCCTGAAGGAGTTTTAAAAGGATCTGAAATTAGAGGTCCTGTTGCTAAAGAAGCAGCTGACAGATGGCCTAGTGTTGGTAGTGCAGCAAGTATTTTAGTATAAGGTGAAAAA
>NZ_JBGUWC010000002.1:0-1638 GCF_045220775.1 Methanobrevibacter sp. | reverse complement strand
AATCATAGTTTATAATTTTTTTCAAACTTTAATTTATTAATTTTATCAAACCAAAATGAAAAAATTTTTACTTGTATTATCATGTTGCTTAGCAACATGGTGTAGTGTTCTGGCTGGACCGAAGAGTTCTCCAGAAATTAGTTTGATGCAGGCAAGTGCACCAGCGGTAGCTCCTGCTCCAACGTATCCAGCTGTGATAAACAGCGCTACTTACAATTCTAGTACACGAAAAGTTACAGTCTCTTTTTATGTTAATAAAGGAAGTAATGTGTCGTTTAATTTGGAAGCTACTGGTAAAGAAACTGCGAAAGATGTTTATACAAGGGGAGTAAGTAGTGGTTGCTCATATACAGTATCGTTTGCAATACCGACAGATTGGCAAACAGCTAATGCTGTTGTTATTAAGGTTGACGGCAGTCCTTGTGGAGGCGCAAGTCTTACCCCTACCCCTGGCCCTACCCCAAATCCACAACCTGTATATCCACCTGCTGGTTATATTTCTAATGTTATTTTCACTAATAATTTGGCTTCATTTAAATACAACTTGAAGAATGCTAATAATCCTTATTTGTATATAAAAGAAGGCAATGTGTATAGCACTAAAATTGTGGCTAAAATAAAAATAGAAAACACTAATGGCAATTATGCAACTTGCAATTATAGCTATCTTTCCGTTTTGAAACCAAATACAAATTATTCGGCTTCTCTGTATGATGTTGATGCGCAGGGTAAGGCAAATAATTTGCGTATTTATTTGGATTTTAAGACTCCTACAAATATAACAGACCAAAATCTTATTGAATGGTATTTTGATAAATATACTAACCAGGCGGTTGTTTGGTGCAACTCAAATCCTATTGTGCCTTCTGATTGCGATGTAACAGTTTCATTATATAAATGTACTGATAGTACTTATAGCAATGCTTCATTTCAGGGATCTCAAATAAAAAATCGTAAAGAAGAATTCCGTTTTAATATTCCTACTATACCTGGTTATTATGTTATAAGATTAACGTGGCCGGATGGAGAAAGTGTTCCGCTAAAGGTTCGTATTAGTCGCTAGCAAGAATACAGCAAGTTAATTTCTTATTATTATGGCATGAACTTTATTTCATATAATGGTTCATGCCACTTTTGTTTTGGGGCTTTGTCCGTGTATGTTTTCATATTCTTCCTGTCTTTACAAGAGAATGGCACGGCCTTTCTTCTTTGTAGTCCCCCCCGTTTTGTTTTTCTTTTTGTCTTCCTTCATCGCTACTCCATCTTAGTCCATCGAAATTATGGAGTATGTATGGAGTGGCGATGACGTATGTATGGGGTGTCTTCGGACGAAATGCGTGGACATATCGGATTTGGTTCTTCTAAATAGCGGTTTTACAAACGTATATTTAGTCATGTGGAAATGCAGCGTTTAGCGTATTTGAGGAGCCTTCATTCCGTATTTTCGGCTTTGGATACGTCATTTGTAGATTGTGGTTTGATTATAAATCATGACAATAATGGTTGTGTTTTAAGTAACTATTCAGCGATTATTGCATGGCTTGATAGTTGTGTCTATGCAATTATGTGCAAAAATGTGAAATAAGTGTTATTTATTGTGAAAATAATAGCAAATGTGATATATTATTTCTATATTTG
>NZ_JBGUWC010000001.1:0-1725 GCF_045220775.1 Methanobrevibacter sp. | reverse complement strand
GTAAACTCTTTCCATAATAACCCCTCATTATAATTTAAGACTGTTTCTTCTCCAATGTCTAGGTTTTGGTCTGTATCTAAGTTTACGATTAGTTTTAGCATAAGCCCAGATTGGAATTCTCCTATTTTGTTTGTTTGCTTTTGCCATTCTTAATTTTTTAGCTAATGGTTTATTTCTACTCATTTTCTCACCTGTAATACATATAATAATTATTTTTTATATCCGATAACACGAGTTTGATAATGTTCTGGGAATATGTCCAATGAGTTTCCTCCCTTTTCGTCAATCAAGGTTCTTATTTCAACCTCGAAATCTGAACTGTTGTCCCTGTTTGACTTTTCATGGGATATTTCGAACAGGTTTGAGGTTATCAGTTTAACGGATTTGTGTCCGAAACTGTCAAGGTTAATGTATTGAACATTTTTCCTATCTTCAAGACTTCTTATCTGATTGACATTCAATTTTGGAGTTCTGTCATCTCTTCTTGTCCCATCCGCAATAATATCATAATCGTCTGCTATTCTTTCAACGGTTTGTGCATGAATGAATTTTATTCCGTCATTCGGAAATCCGTCATCCATAATCATTTCACAAGTCTCATCCAGGATGTCTGCATCCATCTTCAAGACGTTGTGCTTGAAACCTAATGCTTTTGCAGATTTGCTGGCCGGAATATATGAATCATATACGCCAAAATTTGCTGTGCATAATTCCACGTCAAGACCTAACCTTTTAAGCATCACCGCCACAAAGGATGAGTCTTTGCCTCCACTATATAATACGCCAGCTTTCATCGATATTATTTCCTTGTAATTTTAATTTCTCTTTTCTGACCAGCTATTTGCCTTAACAAGACTTTAAGCTGTTCATCAGTTACTTTACCCCTTAAACTTCCTGCCTGAGCGGATTGAATCAATTGGATTTCAATGTTATTGACAAGTTCAGGTTTTGTTAGTTTAAGGTTAGCTAATCTATTACGAGCTTCAGAAGTCATGATTTGAGCTAAAATTTGTTTCTTTTGAGCTTCAAATTGTGCTTGAGCTTCTTGCTGTTGAGCTTGCGCCATAGCTTGCTGTTGAGCTTGGTTCTGCATAGCAGCTTGTTGAGCTTGTAATTCAGCCATTCTTTTTTGACGAATTTCATCTAACTCGCTCATATCAAACTCTCCCAAATATAATTAGTATTTTTCAAGATCAGGAATATCTTTAATGATTTCAGCAGAAATTTTATCTAAGAATGATCTTCCTGCTGGGGTAACAGCTCTTCCACCTTCGACTTTTTCAACAAATCCTGCATCTTCCAATTGGTGTAATGCGGTTCTGATAATGGATCCGCTTCCTTTTCTAAATACTTCAGGACGTACACCACGGTCTTTTTTACCACCGTAGAAATTTCTTAAACGCATAACTCCTACAGGACCGTCCATGTAAACTCTTCTGATAATAGAAGCAGTCCTTATATACCACCAATCAGCACGTTCTGGTTTTCTTTCTTTGTGAACACCAGTTTTAACAAAATTGGACCATGCAGGGGAATTGATCTTATCATTATTTTTAAATTCGTCTGCGACTTTTTCAATTAATAAATCTGCAGGTACATCAAATACAGTAGTCATATTAATTCTCCAATATTTAATTTTTAAATAATTGTAGCTTAATCCACTGTAAATTTAAGACCTAAAAAAATAGGGCCTGTAACTCTAAATTTATAATGTTTAAGGCTTTT